>DATETB010000233.1:0-2480 GCA_035283825.1 Candidatus Brocadiales bacterium
CCAGAGGCTGGCCACCGGCCTGAGACAGCTCATGGCAGGGGCAAGACGGTTCTCCATGGCGGAGATTACCAGAGACGATATCTTTGCCCTTACCAGGGAGGCCTCCGAGGTAAGTGGAATACCTTACGTAATGGATTACGATGCCGAGATAGCAGACAAGATACTCAGCGCCGAGGTCAGGAGTAAGGGGGCAATTAGTAAAGGCGTCAAGCCGAAGGCCGTAAGCAGCAAACGGAAGGCGGCAAGCAGTAAGCGGAAGACAGTGAAAAGCAGGCGATAATCCTGTAGGGGCTTGATTAAGTAGGGGCTTGATTAATCAAGCCCCTACAAATGATGGCGGGAACGTGTGGGAGTCGAACCCACCAAACCCCTTTTTGGGGGTCTAAGCGGTTTTGAAGACCGTCAGGGCCACCGGGCCCCATCCATTCCCATCTAAGTGTCTAAAGGCGGGAAATTGTCCATCTTGTCAAAGGCCCAATCCTCGGCTCCAGAGATTATATCTATATCTTTCCTGTCTTCCAGTTGGGGCATGCAGGATTCAGAGACCTGGAGGGTCTCCAGCTCATTGGTGTTCTTTATCCGCACTATTTTAGCCTCATGAGGTTCCACGAGGCCGAGGGTACTTAATGCCTGCTCAATGGCCTCCCGGTCTGTATCGTAGGCCATTGGGATCTTTGCCCCTTCGGGGCGAAGCCCCGTGATGCAGTTTATATAAGTATCCTTAAGGTTAATCTTATCCACCAGGCGTCTGGTAGTAAAGTCGGCAAGACCTACGGCACAGGCATTTCCGTTAGACGCCTCTGTGAGGTCCCTCACAAAGACCCTCTTTATCTTAATCGGGCTGCTGTCTTTGCGGCCAATGACGGTGGTGTCCATACCTGTACCGCTTATATCCTTCCCCATCTCATCTATTATCAGCAGGTCTATGGTTTCCAGTGGGAGTTTAGCCATAAGCTCATAGGCCCTGCGGAGTAGCTTGGGTTCCTCTTCCAGGAATTCCTCTGGACGGAGGGCCTTTAACCCGGCTATCTCTCCATGGGCATTTTCTACTATGGCAAGGCCGCAGAGTACCGAAAGTTTTTTGAGGGCGGTTGGTATGACGCTAAAAGCCATCTTATCAAAGGGGTATTCCAGGACGGCCCTGTGGTAGAGGGAGGCGCCCTGGTGCTTTCCCAGCCCTACGAGGAGCATCTTTACAATCCCGCTCTCAATTTTACCGCTAAAGCGGGTATGGGGTTTTACTCTGTTGACCAGGACGATGTGGTCAGCCGCAGAGGCGTATTTATCTATATAGATGGGAAGACCGAGGGGGCTGGCAGCAATCTTTATTACGTCCATGGAGGACTTAATGGGCACCCCCATAGAGGCCTCTGTTATGGCATAATGGGCAAGGAGTCTTAATTGTCCCTGGGCAGTGGCGCCGCCATGACTGCCCATGGCTGGCACGATAAAAGGCTGGGCCCCAAGGGTCTTCAGGTGGTCCAGGACCTTGCGGAGGACGAGTCCTATATTGGAGATACCCCTGCTCCCGGCAGTGACGGCCACGCTGTGTCCGGGCTTCAGTGTGTCCCCCAGGGAGAGGCGTTGAAGTTCTTGCGTTACCGTCTCAGCTATATCTACTACCTTCGTGGCAGAGAATCTCTGCCTTATCTTTATCATTTTGGTCTTTATCATCTTTGGGGGGGCACGGTGAACCGGTTAGTCTGCGGCCGATAGGGGTGTATTCTTGCCCCTACGCTGGAAATAACTTTTCTAATTCTTCTGGCCGAAACCTGCCGGGTGCAAGGATACCACCTGAGACTATTAGCCTGATTCCTTCTTCCACTGTAAGGGTGGTGTCTTCTATCTCTTTTTCGGGAACGAAGAGTACAAAACCACTCCATGGGTTAGGGGCAGTAGGGACGAAGACGGTGGTCAGGGGGAGTCCTTCTTTGCACTCCATTGAACCAGTTACAAAAGCCAGTGCTTTGGTGCCACCCTTTGGGAAGTCTACCAGGACCACCCGCTTGAAGGCGCCCTTACCGGGAATGGTTGCAGTCTGCACGATTTGCTTGGAGGTGCCATAGATGGTCTTCACCAGGGGCATCCTCGCCACGACGGCCTCAGCATATTGGATTATCTGTCTACCGATAAAATGGGTGGCAAAGGCCCCGGCAAAATAAAGGGCCAGGAAAAACATCACCAGCCCCAGGAGGAACATCAAAGGGGTCAAGACTGCATCCGGCACCTTTAATTGCACCCATTCAGACTGCAAGATTGTCCGCTTTACCACAGGTACCATGGTGCCCCCTGCAAAGATGAAGATGTATTTTAGGGCTATGAAGGTGATGTAGACGGGGAATAATACCAGTGCCCCGGCAAAAAGCCGCTTTCTTATATCCTTCTTAAAAGGCCCTAGGAGACCAGATTCTTTTTACGTAGATTCCATTGTTACTATTGTATAGTAGCCGCAACCTTTAGGTTGCGTCATTTCTCGCAGG
>DATETB010000234.1:0-4374 GCA_035283825.1 Candidatus Brocadiales bacterium
CTCCAGTTCAGCAAGGCCCTGGAGGCTATATGGGACTCCATTGCCCAGGCTAATCGCTATATAGAAGAATCAAAACCCTGGGTCCTGGCCCGGGAAGACAGGCAGAAACTCTCGGTAAAGCTTTACACCCTGGCAGAGACCCTCAGGCTCATTGCCATGTACATAGCCCCATTCATGCCCCATACCGCCCATGAGATACAACAACAGCTAGGCATCCCCTTAGAAGAAAAAGAACAGAGATTAAGCTACCGATGGGGGCTTCTCAAACCCTCTACCAGGGTAGCAAAGGGCAAGGCCCTATTTCCCAGGATAGAATTATCCCCGCAACCTTCGCCAAAGGTAAATCTTCCTACGGTATGATGACTTAACAGAGGTGAAAAATTGAGCGAAAAGACTGCCTTCAAGACCTGGTGGAACAAACTATTAGGTGTAGCAAAGAAGGACCCCCGCTACAGCCTCCAGGCCTACCATTTCGTCTTTGAGGCCCTGGACTTTACTACCTATAAGCTGAGTAAGGACCCGTTAAGTCCTAGAGAAAAGGAACGCCACGTTACAGGTAAGCAACTCCTGGAAGGCGTCAAGGAATTCGCCCTCCAGCAATTCGGTTACATGGCCAGGCCAGTGCTTGATACCTGGGGCATAAAGCGATGTGAAGACTTCGGTGAGATAGTCTTCAATCTGGTGGAGAGTGGACTTATGGGCAGGACGGAATCAGATACAAAAGAGGACTTCAAAGGGGGCTACGACTTCGAGACTGCCTTTGACGCGGGCTTCCAGTTTAAAGGGAAATTCAACATAAAGACGGACTGGGAAAGTATCAGAACTAAGAGTAAGAAGAGATAAACCCTTACGCCCCCTCTTTCTTTATGCCCCTCTAAGCCCCACCGAACCCAACTGCAGGGGCGAACCTATGTGTTCGCCATATCTTCCTTTATGCCCCTCTAAACCCGCCAAACCTAACAAAAAAGGTGCCGCAACTTTAGAGGAGGGTACTCATGACACTGAAAGGAGAACTAAACTGCCATGAGTTTGTGGGAAGCTGCGGCACCTAGCCAATCTTTTCCTTTACCTCTTTTATTATACCCTTTTCAAGCTCCGCTTTTAACGCCTCTAAGGCCTGCTCCTCTGTCTCACCAAGGGCCATACGACCCAGGGAGAGGCAACGAGCCGTAAAACCTGCCCCTTCAGGATTGGACTCCAGAAGCACGTTGAACTCCAGCCCTCCAACCCTTATGGCCGTCTCCTTTGTTATTATAAACTTCTGTACCTTAGAACTTAACTCCCTTACCAGGTCTCCCAGGGCCACACTGAAGACAAGCTGGCCGTTCTTCAGGGCATCCACAATCTTGTCCTTATCGGCCGTAAGGACGAATACCGTATCCCCGTCCGTCAAGAACCTCAATTCCGCCAGAGGTCTCTTTACCTCTGGGGCGTGGGCCCTCAGGTACTGCAGGCTCTTCCTTATCTTCTGCAGGCTTACCCCGCCATCCAGCAAGGTCTTGGCCACCCTCATCTGCACAAGGTCTAGAAAAGAATAAAGCCTGCTACTGCCATAACCTGTTGCCTGCCTGACAGAGGGCTTTATGAAATTAGTCTCATCCCAGTACTGCACCTGCCTGGGAGTTATTCCTATTATGCCACAGGCAGTTTGCGTGTTAAAATTCGTCATACATTGCTTCCCACCCTTTCCTCATTTCAGCATTACTTGTTTTTAATAAAACATTATTGTTTAAATTATACTACCTCCCTGCAATTTGTCAAGCAATTATTTTATCAAAAATGTGGATCAACTCAGAAAACCTCCTCGGCACTCCCTTCCCTCCGGGGAGGTGGAGGAAATTGGGGATGTCCACGAGCACTTTAACACACAAAACTACTTCGGCAACAGCCTCTGGACATGGGTTACACCTATTATTTTTTTAATCTTGTTAGGAGTGTAAGGGGGCAAAGCCCCTCATGTTCGCTCCGCCTGAGGTGGACAACGTGCCCCTACGACTAAACAAATTAACCTAATCCGTAAAACACTGGGTATCCCTGTTTGGCAACGGGATTATTACGCCAGGACGCAACTTATAATAATTACAGAGGCCTAACCCTTATCGCACAGGCGTTATTCACCGTCAGGCAGGCGGTTTCGCAGAGACCACAGCCGGTGCAGAGTTCTTCGTGGATGACGGGCCTGCCCTCTACCATCTCTATCGCCCCTATGATGGGGCAAACTATTACGCAGGACTGGCAGTTGATGAAGCCACCGGCAATACATTTCTCCTTATCTATGGTGGCCAGGCCCATCCTTACCTCTTCCCTCTTTGCTGGCATTACCAGGGCGCCCTCCTTACAGGCCTTTATGCAGGGGAAATCCTCACAGAGGTAACAGGGTTTTTCTCTGGGGACGATGATGGGGGAACCCAGGGCCAGGCCCATGTCGGGTCCTGCACCCCTGATGGCCATGTGGGGACAGACCTTTATACACTCATCACAGCGGGTACAGAGGGTGTTAAACGTCAACTCCTCTACCGCCCCGGGGGGCCTGAGGTATTTTCTGGTGCCCACCGTCTCCCTGGCCAGTTCCTTTACCAGGTCGGCCGCAGAGTGGAAGACCTCCCTGAAGAACCGTCTGCGTTCAACGTCTGGTTCCTCCGGGAGGGGCCTTTCGGGTTGGAATATCTCTTTCAGTAGGTTGAACATAAAGTAATTCTACCGTTGTGCAGAGTTGGGCTTGAAATAAAAGGGGCCAGGAATTAGGGATTGGGTCTTACTAACCCCTACCCCCTATTCCCTAGCCCCTGACTTTGTTACTTAGGCCCAAAAGTCCTCACCTTGGGCACAAAAATGCTCACGTCTACACTTACCCCCAACAGCTCCTCAATCATGTCCTTTATCGGCCTGTAGTTGGGGTTATCAGTTCCCTTGGTCATGGACAGTAACAGTTGTTCGTCGGTCTTGGACTTCTGCCAGGTGGCGTCTGTAAAATCAGGGGAACCAAACTGCTTCCCTTGTTTAGTGGGTTGCCCATCTGCACCGTGGCAGAGGGCGCAGAGCATACCATAGACTTGATCAGGGTTCACGTCTGCTTTACTTTCTGCCACAAACCCAAATACGACACCAAAGAAAAAAAGTCCCACAAGCAACGTCCGTTTCATCTTCCCTCCTCTAAGTGAAGACATTATTAATTAGAAATTGAAAAACTCTGCCCTGTACCACACTAGGTACAGGGCCTGCCTTTATACTAGCGTGCGAGGCAAGCTCGCACGCTACACCTTTTGAACGTGCGAGGCAGGCCGCACGGTACAACTCTAGCTCTTGGTCAAGGCCTTGATTACGTCCTCCACCCTGGAATACTCCTGCCAGTCTGTATAGAAGGCAGGGGTGGTATTGCTCTTGGAGATGTGCAGGGCGAACTCTGCCCGTCCCTCTACCGTATCTATGTTTATCTCTTTATAGGGCAGACCTGCCTGTTCCAGTTTCTTCTTTGCTTCCACGCATTTGGGACAACACTCTTGGGTAAAGACAAGGAGTTCGGCGTTCATTGGCTGTTTCCTCGGGTTATTTCCTTGCAGCGGCCTTAAGTTCTAACTCTTCTATCTCGGCGCCGTATGGAGAGATTTCTTTTAGCCTGCGTATGATGGGGGGTATGTGTCCAACTATGTAGTCAACCTCTTCCTCCGTATTGTAGCGGCTGAGGCTGAAACGGATGGAGCCGTGGGCCGCCGTGAAGGGCACACCCATGGCCCTGAGTACGTGTGAGGGCTCCAGACTGCCAGAGGTGCAGGCGGAACCAGAGGAGGCGCAGATACCCACCTCGTTTAGTAACAGCAGGATGGCCTCTCCTTCTACGTATTCAAAACTGATGTTGGTGGTGTTGGGCAGGCGGAGGATATTATGTCCATTCAGCCTGGAGTTGAGCATCTGGTGTAAGATAAGGTTCTCCAGTCTATCCCGTAGTTTCCTTACCTTTGTCTGCTCCTCAGGGAGATGTTTCCTGGCCAGCTCACAGGCCATACCGAGCCCTATTATGGAGGGGACGTTTTCAGTGCCCGCCCTGCGGTTATTCTCGTGGTGGCCTCCCAGCATAAAGGGTTTGAACCTGACCCCTTTTCTTATGTATAAGGCCCCTACCCCCTTCGGGGCATGGAGCTTGTGTCCGGATAGAGAGATCATGTCCATAGTACTCTTGTCCATGTCCAGGGGGAGCTTCCCCGCCGCCTGGATTGCATCGCAATGGAAGGTGATGCCTTTTTCTCTCGCTAGCTGGCCTATCTCCTCTACGGGGAAGATTACGCCCGTCTCGTTGTTGGCATACATGATGGTAATTAAGACGGTGTCGTCTCTGATGGCCCCATGCAGTTCATCCAGGTCTAAAAGCCCCTGGCT
>DATETB010000235.1:0-3192 GCA_035283825.1 Candidatus Brocadiales bacterium
GGCCGTAGACGGCTACGACTGCAGCGAGGGTTACCGCTTCAGCACTTACGCTACCTGGTGGATAAAACAGGCCGTAAGACGGGCCTTGACCAACACGGGTAGATTCATACGCAGACCTGCCTACGTGGCAGAGAGGCGTCATCATGCACCGGAGGAGAAAGAAAGGGTATCCCTTGACGCCGTGGAACCCACCCCAACTGAGTCAGGCCCCGACGAGCCCAACCTTGATAGCGTATGGACGCTCATTGACGGTATTGCTGACCTGCGGACTAGCACCCCCGACGAAGGACTCCTGGAGGTCTTTGAAAAGGAGCGCGTGCACAAGCTAGTGGAAACCCTGGACAGCAGGGAGGCCTTCATAATTAAGAACCGCTTCGGTCTGGACAACAACGAGCCCATTACATTGAGAGAGATAGGTAAGGAACTCCACCTGAGCAGGGAGAGGGTCCGCCAGATAGAGAGAGAGGCCCTGCGCAAACTTTATGCGATAGTCGCCCAGGAGGGGCCATAACAACCTTGGAAAACAACCAACTAAAGGGCTTTATACGAGACGTCCCGGATTTTCCTAAGAAAGGTATAGTCTTTAAAGATATTACTCCTTTACTAAAGGATCCCAGGGCCTTCAGGGAGGCAATAGACGCCCTCACCGGGCATTACAGACGCCAGGCAGTCTCCCTGGTAGTGGCGGCGGAGGCCAGGGGTTTCATCCTCGGCCCCACGGTGGCCTACAACCTGGGGGCAGGCTTTGTCCCTGTGCGAAAGCCAGGCAAGTTACCCTACCTACGCAAGAAGGCAACCTACCAGACCGAATACAGTACCGATAGCCTGGAGATACACGAAGACGCCGTCAGACCAGGAGACAGGGTGCTCCTGCTGGACGACGTCCTGGCCACAGGGGGCACCATGGCGGCCTGCTGTAAGCTTATAGAGTCTATGGGCGGCCAGGTGGTAGGCTGTGCCTTCCTGGTGGAGCTGACCTTCCTGGGCGGCAGAAAGCCGCTTGAAGGTCACGACGTATTCTCCCTTGTCCAGTATTGAGTTGTAGGGACAGGGCTTTAGTCCGCCTCAGGCGGATCCTTGAAGGACAGACCTATAGGTCTGTCCCTACTGGTATACCTTTTGGGTAGACATACCCCACACGATGCAAACTGTCCTATGACAATCAAATACCATCCCCTTCCCAAGGACATCCTCCAACTCCTTCCTGGGGCAAAGGACTACCTCCAGACCCACCCCAGGGTGGTCTTTGCCTATCTCTTTGGTAGTCTGGTTGGAGGAGAGGTCAGGCCCCTGAGCGACGTTGACATTGCAGTCTATCTGGCAGAGGATTCTGATATTTCGCAAGAAAGGTTTGAAATATTGGGTAGGTTGGTGGAACTCTTGAAGACTGAGGAAATAGACTTGGTTGTACTTAATACGGCCCCCCTGCCTCTAAGGGCAAGGATAATCAGGCACAAGGAAATATTGGTTGATAAGATGCCGACTTTGAGACATTCCTTCGAGTCCCTGACCTTGAGGGAGTATTTTGATTTCTCGGTGAAAGAACAGGATATACTCTTCAGGAGGTTTGGCCTTGGTAGATAGGCCACTGGTGCTGAGAAAGTTTGCGGAACTAGAGAGGCATCTGGCCCAGATTCAAGAGATCACTCCAATTACAGCGGAGGTATACAGTAAAGACTGGAAGATCCAGCGGGTGGCCGAGAGGACGCTTCAAATAATGATAGAACTTTGCGTGGATATTGCAAACCACGTTATTTCAGATAAAGGGTATCGTGTCCCTGTAAGTTATGCCGACACCTTCAAGGTACTAAAAGAAGAAGGACTCCTCCATGGCGAACTTCAAGAGGCCCTGGAGAAGATGGCAAAGTTTAGAAATATCCTCGTACATCATTATGACAGGATAGAGCCTTCTATAATAGTAGACATCCTTAATCATCGTCTGAAGGATTTTTTGAGATATAGAGAGGCCATCCTGTCTTGCCTGCGGTAAATCCAGCCCACCTCACACAGAAACATCGTTATGCTAGATAGCCTCAACGAGTTCCTGTGGACGGCTTCCACTTACCTATGGGGTCTCCCGCTCAGCGCCCTCCTGACAGGGACAGGACTCTATTTCACCGTAAAACTTCGGTTTATCCAGGTAAGGGGGTTCGGTACGGCCTTCAGGTTTATCCTGCCTACCCACCATCTCTCAGCCGGGGGAGGAAAGAGGGGGCAACTAGGTGAACTAAGCTACTACCAGGCATTGAGCACCGTCCTATCTTCTACCATAGGAACGGGGAATATAGTGGGGGTAGCCACGGCCATATCGGTAGGTGGACCCGGGGCACTGCTGTGGATGTGGGTGGTGGCCCTCCTCGGGATGGCCACCAAGTATTCAGAGTGTATCCTGGCCCTTACCTACAGGGAGAAGTCCGTATATGGACACACCAGAGGGGGGCCGATGTACTACATTGAGAAGGGTCTCGGCCAGCGTTACAGACCCCTTGCCCTCTTGTTCTCTGCCTGCGGTGTCATGGCCGCCCTTGGTGCAGGTAACATGGTACAATCCAATTCCATAAGCAACGCCCTGGCAGAACCCCTGTCACGCCTCACCCCATTGAGCCTGTCCTACCTGAGGGGGATAATCGGTGTTGTCCTATTTTTTGCCACTGTCTTGGTGATAGTAGGGGGACTGAGGCGTATTGCCAGGGTGGCCAGTTACCTGGTACCATTCATGGTGGTGGGCTACCTCCTGGCGGGGATAGCGTCCCTGGCCCTGAACAGCCACAGGATAATCCCGGCCCTGTGGGAGATAATCTCCTGCACCCCCTCACCAGGGGCGGTGGTGGGGGGCTTTGCTGGGGGCGGTGTGTGGCTGGCCATGAGGATGGGTGTAGCCAGGGGTGTCTTCTCTAACGAGGCAGGTCTGGGGAGCGCCCCCATTGCCTATGCCGCCATAATGACTGACCACCCGGTAAAGGGGGGACTGGTGGCCCTCCTGGAACCCTTCCTGGATACTATAGTAGTATGTACCGTGACTGCCCTGGTGGTGATAACGAGCGACCTGTGGAGAGAGGGTTTGAATGGGGCCGTACTGACCTCCAGGGCCTTCCAGGCCCAACTCCCAGGGATTGGGGGGTTCGTAGTACCCGTGAGCCTCACCCTCTTTGCCTATACCTCCATCCTCGGCTGGTACTACTATGGAGAGCG
>DATETB010000236.1:0-2979 GCA_035283825.1 Candidatus Brocadiales bacterium
ACTCTCCACCTGTAACAGGGTAGAACTCTACGCCTGTTCTCCAAAGACCTCCGCTGGGTTCACGGAGGAGGCCATCTTTGACTTCCTGGCGGGGTTCCATGGGATAGAGAAGGCCCGCTTCAGGGAAAACATGTATGTCTATCAGGACCTGGAGGCGGTGAATCATCTCTTTTTCGTGGCCTCCAGTCTGGACTCCATGGTACTGGGGGAGTCCCAGATTGTAGGTCAGGTGAAAGAGGCCTATGCGACCGCCTGTAGCCAGGGGGCCACTGGGAAGGTCTTCCATCAACTCTTCCAGCAGGCCCTCAATGCGGCCAAAGAGGTACACACCCACAGCAAGATTGCACAGGGGAGGGTCTCCATCAGCAGTGTAGCCGTAGAGTTTGCCGAGAGGATTTTCCAGGATTTCTCTGACAAGACGGTATTTATCATTGGGGCAGGGGAAATGGCTGAGCTTGTACTGAAGTCCCTGGTGGAACAAGGGGTCAGGGCGGTGATGGTCTCTAACCGCAGTTACGACCGTGCCGTAGCCCTGGCCAATGAATGTGGAGGTAAGGCCGTACGTTTTGATTCCCTGGAGGAAGAGCTGGCTAAGGCTGATATAGTCATCAGTTCTACTGCCGCCCCCCATTACGTCCTCCATCCTGAACACATAAAAGGCGCCATGCAGAGACGCAGGGGCACTCCCATGTTCCTCATAGACATCGCCGTCCCCAGGGATATAAACCCTGAGGTGGGCAAGATAGAAAACGTCTATCTCTACAATATAGATGACCTGCAGGGCGTAGTGAGCCAGAACGTGGAGGAACGGACCAGGGAGGTGGAGAAATGCCGGGCCATGGTGGAAGAAGAGGTGGAAGAATTCATGGCCTGGATGGAAGAGATGAAGATTGTCCCCGCCATTGCCCGACTGAGACACCACTTCCACCACGTAGGTAAAGAAGAACTGGAGAGGCTCAAGCCAAAACTTGGCAACTTGAGCGAGGAATACTGGCAGGAAGTGGTCTACACCATGGAGAGGACCCTAAATAAACTCCTCCACAGACCCCTGGAGGTAGGCAAAGAAGAGGCCAAAAATGGCGGGGGCTACCGCTACGTGGAGACCATCAAGAAACTCTTCGGCATAGGACACCATCAAGACTCCTCCTCTGAGAACAGGTAATAAGAACTCTGAAAAACCCTGCTCACATGTCATTCCTTCGGCTTCGCTCAGGACGGCGTCTGAGGGAGCGAAGCGACCGAAGAATCTCCTAAAATACGAGATTCTTCGCTTCGCTCAGAATGACGGATGGTACCAAAATGACTTTTGCAGAGTTCCCATGTCTATATACTCCACACCTTCTCCGTAGATTTCCCTTGACAAAATAAATTATAAAGGTATCTTATCGCCTTCGGGTGGCGATGCTTTGTAATCCGACCGTCCTGGACGGGCGAGATTACAGACTGCATGGGCCGACTAGAGTTGAGTTTCCTGAGAAGTTGTATAGAGATAAATCTGGGGGCAATTGCCCATAATTTCCGAGAGGTTCGCAATAAGCTAGGCCGGGGGGTAAGGGTACTGGCGGTAGTGAAGTCAGATGCCTACGGCCATGGCGCCAAGAAAGTGGGCCTCTTACTGGAGAGACGTGGGGTAGACATGCTGGGGGTGGCCAGCGCGGAAGAGGGGGCTGACCTCAGAGAAAAAGGGATAAGACTGCCCATATTGGTGCTGGGCTGTATCTTCCCCGAAGAGATAGAAAAATTCTTCAGCTACTCGTTAATCCCCAACCTCTGTGAGCTAGACCTTGCCAAAAAGTTCTCCCGCCATGCCTCCCGGCTGGGCCAGACAATTAAGGTCCATACTAAGATAGATACCGGGATGGGGGGACTTGGGGTGCGGGTCCAAAGGGCCTCCAGGTTTGTACAGGAGGTGGTGGGACTCCCTGGTCTTGTAGTAGAGGGTCTCTTTACCCACTTCACCTCTGCCACCGAGAGTAACAGTATCTATACCCGTGAACAGCTAAACCTCTTCAGGGGAGTAGTGGAGGAGTTGGAGCGTATGGGTATCCATATACCCCTCAGACACGCCGCCAATAGTGGGGCAATCCTGAGGTACCCAGAATCTTATACGTCCTATCCGCCTCTGTCGGGAGAGGGCCTGCCACCTGCAGCGGATACCCCCCTCAATATGGTCCGTACCGGGCTTCTCCTCTACGGGCTGACCCCTCCCGGGTGTCGGGAGTTTTCTATTAACCTGAGGCCAGCCATGACCTTCAAGACCAGATTGGCCTATATAAAAGACCTGGAACCTGGGGAGACGGTGAGCTATGGGCGGAGCTTTACTGCCGGCCAACGTACCAGGATAGGCGTCCTTCCCGTCGGGTACGATAGCGGGTATAGTTTGAGGCTATCCAACAAAGGGTACGTGGTCATAAGGGGCAAGAGATTTCCCGTAGTGGGCAGGGTACGTATGAACCTTATACACGTGGACCTCGGACAGGAGGAGGCCGTGGAGATAGGGGACGTAGTAACGCTCTATGGGGGAGAAGGGCCTTCCGTGGAGGAACTGGCAGGGATTATGCTGGGCAGCCCTTATGAGGTGCTCTGTGCCACTGGTAAGGCCAATCCCAGGACCTACGTTGAAGAGTTAGAGGTAGAAGACCCTGCGCCAGGAGTGGCACAACTACCTCACTGCGACTCACAGCCCCAGCTTATGCCTCTCTGTACAGCGGCACACTGAAAGTGTAGGGGCGACCCTACGCTATCTTTTTAGCTACAACTATCCCACCCCTGGACCTGTCCAGTAGCGCGTCTATAGGACTCAACAGCTTGACCTCCAACAAGCCCAGGGCCTTCACGGGGGCCTTAAGCCCTAGTGCCCTGAAGGGGACGGACAGGAGGGCTGGTAAGAGGTGGCGGGTACCGTAAATCTTGATGGGCCTAAAACCACTTTCCTCCAATTCCTTTCTTAGGGCAAGGGGGGTGAGCCTGTGCCCCTCT
>DATETB010000237.1:0-2226 GCA_035283825.1 Candidatus Brocadiales bacterium
AATATTCTGCCAGGCCAAAGGGCTAAACTCTACCGTCTCCACGGGGGAGACCAGTGGGACGGACGCCATAATCTATGCCTCTGACTTCCTTAAGATGGAAAGGATAAAGGTGGTGCTGGCTGGGGGCGTTTATGGCCTTACAAGGGATATCTTCTGGGCGGCTTACAAGGCAGGGGTCCTCTCTGGTAGTAAAGACAGCCAATCAGAGATATGCGCACCGTTTGATAAGAGGCGGAATGGGATCGTACTGGGAGAAGGGGCCGCATTACTGGTCCTTGAGACCCTGGAAGATGCCCTGGCCCGTAAGGCCACCATATATGCAGAGGTCAAGGGTTATGGTACTGCCTTCAATCCCACGAGCCTGAGACAGAGCGACCTCCAGGGTGGGGTAAGGGCGGTCTCTATGGCCCTCCAGGAGGCGGGCCTCGGCCCGCGGGATATATCCTACATCTCGGCCAATGCCAACTCCAGCCCTAACGGCGACCGCATGGAGGCCACCGTCATAAAGGAATCCTTCAAGGAACGTGCAAAAAGCATCCCTGTCAGCGCCATAAAGTCCATGACCGGGGACTGCCTGGACGCCTCCGGGACCATGCAGTGTATAGCCTGCGTTGGGGCAATCAATAACGGGATAATCCCCCCGACCATCAACTATCGGGAACCAGACCCATTATGTGACCTTGACGTAGTCCCTAACGTGAAGAGGGAAGCAGTGGTCAGACATGCCCTGGTACAGAGTTTTTCTTACACAGGCAACTGTTCTGCCATGGTACTGTCTAAATACTCCTGACAATGAATGGGCAGACCCTCGGTAAAACGGTACGACGTAGTAGTCATTGGGGCAGGTATTGGGGGGCTGGTCTGTAGCGCCTTCCTGTCCAGGAAGGGGAAGAAGGTTCTTCTGGTAGAACAGCATTCCCAGCCCGGGGGTTACTGCACTACGTTCAAGAGAAGGGGTTTCATCTTTGATGCGGCCGTGCATCATATAGGAGGTTGCGGACGCTACAGTATCGTGGGGAGGTGTCTGAAAGAGCTGGGCCTGGGAATGGAGTTCCTCCGGCTGGACCCTATGGACAGCCTCATTTTCCCCGATTTTTCTATTGATATTCCAGCCGAAATAGAGGATTATATAGCCCTGCTGGGCAAGAAATACCCATTAGAGAAGGGGCACGTTGAGAAGTTCTTTAAGGATTTTGTAAAGCTCTACTGGGCTATAATCAACGAAGCCTCAGATAGCCCAACCTTGAATAACTACAAGAATATGACGTATAAAGAGATGCTGGACAGCTTTTTTGAGGACGAGGGACTGAAGAGGACCCTGGCAGGCCAGTGGGGCTATCTCGGTACTCCCCCTGGAGAGGTATCCAGTATAGGGATGTGCCAGATGTTGATAAATTACCTGAGGGATGGGGCCTATTACCCCAGGGGCGGCACACAGAACTTTGCCAATGGCCTGGCGAAGAATTTTGCCGAATCCGGAGGAGAGACCCTCCTATCCACCATGGCAGAAGAGGTCCTAGTGGACGGCAGGAAGGTAAGGGGCGTTAAGTTGGAAGGAGGAGTGGAGGCCCTGGCAGACGTAGTGGTTTCTAACGTGGATGCCAGGCAGACCTTTTCACGCCTCGTTAAAGAAGAGTTTGACCATACGTATTCAGAGAGGCTGAGGGGTATGAAAGAAAGCCCCTCCTATTTCCTCCTGTATTTAGGGCTTGACCCAGGGATTGACCTGAAAGGGTTCAGGAGAGGCTTTTACCACGGCCCCGGCAACCAGTGGAAATACGTATCTGCCCCCACAAAGGTGGATAGCAGCCTGGCTACTGGAGGGAGACAGATTCTTAACGTGGTAGCCACCATAGAGGAAAGTTACGAAGAGGTGAGGGACTGGAAGGCCCTGAAGGACGGGCTCACCCAGGAGAACATAAATTATCTTGATAGGCTGATACCCGCCCCAGGCGGACTCAGAAAGCACATAGAGGTAGTGGAGGCCGCAACCCCCAGGACCCTGGAGCGATACACCCTGAATTCCAGAGGGGCCGCCTACGGGTGGGCAGTTACCCCGGGGCAGACAGGTCCGGGAAGGCTGGACCACCGCACACCGGTAGATAATCTCTTTCTGGCAGGACACTGGACGAACCCAGGGCCAGGAGTCTGTGCGGTAGTCTCTTCGGGCTGGAGGGTGGCAAATCTTATATTGAGGAACGGCTAAGGTTACGAAAGATACGGATT
>DATETB010000238.1:0-5511 GCA_035283825.1 Candidatus Brocadiales bacterium
GACCCCCTCCCAGGAATTTTCTGAAAACCATAATCTCTACGAAGACCTGGCGGAAAGGCTTATATGGCTGGGTAAAAGGGGGCCGCAGGAGGTTGCAAGCCTTACCAGGGAGATTCCACCCCAAAGACCAAGGGTGTTTGACGTAGGGGTGACCCGCCGGGTCGCCCCTACAATGCGCCTTGCCCTGGCCAGGGATGAGGCATTCCACTTCTACTACCAGGACAACCTGGACCTGTTACAATCCCTGGGGGCACAACTCCTGCCCTTCAGTCCTTTAAGGGACAGTACCCTCCCCCCGGACGCCGATTTAATCTACATTGGTGGCGGCTTTCAGGAGCTTTATGCCTCCCAACTGGAGGCCAACCTCCCTATGAGGGAGGCCGTAAGGCAGTCTGCCGAGAAGGGCGTAGCCATTTATGCCGAGTGCGGTGGACTGATGTACCTCATGGAGAGGCTAATAAATTTTGAAGGGCGTTCATACGACATGTGTGGTATATTTAGTGGGGCCAGTCAGATGGGGAAAAAGAGACAGGCCCTGGGTTACGTCACCGTGCGGGCAAGGGAGGACAACCTCCTCTGTAAGCGGGGAGAGACCCTGAGAGGGCATGTCTTTCACTGGTCAAGGTTAGTTGATATGTCAGGAGACAGTCAAAAATTTGCCTATGAACTGGAAAAGGGCACGGGGGCTGTCCCTGTAAACATTGGGCGGGACGGTCTCCAGAAGGACAATGTCCTTGCCTCTTACGTACACGTACATTTTGCCCAAGACCCAACACTGGCCATGAACCTCCTGTCTACAAGGAAAGTAAAGGCGTGAAAACAGCCGTTCTTATAATAGCCCACGGCAGTCGTCTGAAGGCGGCCAATGAGGACCTCTACGGCATAGTGCGGTGGCTCAGGGCCGCAGACAGGTGGGAGATAGTGGAACCCTGCTTCCTGCAGTTTGAAGAGCCTAACCTTGCCCAGGCGGTGGAGCGGGCCGTCGTCCAGGGGGCCGGGAAGTTGGTAGTGGTGCCTTTTCTACTATTCCCTGGTAATCACATGCAGAGGGACATACCCGAAGAGGTGGGCGTTCTCCGCAAGAAGTATCCCCAGGCAGAAATCTCCCTCACCAGGCACCTGGGTATAGACGAGCGGCTCGCCCAGATGGTTATAGAGAGGGTAGAGTCCGCCTTGGGTGGGGCTGGAGACGGGACTGCAAGACCGTCAAAGACCTTGCGTCCAGATGAAATTGAGACGGAGAGTTTCAGGATTATTGACACCCTGTTAGACCTGAGCCCCTTCCCAGAGTCCCATAGACCAGTAATAAAGAGGGTAGTACATACCACAGGAGACCCCGATTTTGCAGGTACGCTCGTATTCCATCCAGAGGCCATTTCTAGCGGCCTGGAGGCCATAAGAAGGGGCAGGAACGTCTTTACCGACGTGAACATGGTAAAGACCGGTATAGATAAAAAAAGGCTGACCTCTTTTGGCGGGGAGGTCATCTGCCGTGTAGCCAGTCCCAGCATAAGGAAGAAGGCCGAGGAGGAAGGTAAGACCCGCGCCTCAACGGCCATCAGGGTCTCAGCCCCGGCCCTCTCCGGGGGGATAGTAGCCATAGGTAATGCCCCTACGGCCCTGAGGGAGACTATAAAGTTAGTGGAAGAGGGGAGGACCAGACCTGCCCTCATAGTTGGCATCCCGGTAGGCTTTGTGGGGGCGGCCGAGTCCAAATCAGAACTTGAAAAGCAGTCCATCCCCTACATCACTAACCGGGGCACAAAGGGGGGTAGTGCGGTAGCGGCCGCCATAGTGAATGCCCTCCTGAGGATGGCATAAACTTAAAGTTCAAGAGTTTAAGGGGTTCAAGGGTTTAATGAGTAACTTGAGATACGGATACACCACCGGCAGTTGTGCGGCGGGAGCCACCCTGGCCGCAACCCAGGGCCTACTGACGGGGACTATCCCGGACAGGGTAGAGCTACTCACCCCGTCGGGCGTATCTCTCAGCCTGGAGATATTAGAAAAATCCCTTGCCAGGGACTCCGCCTCCTGCGCCGTAAGGAAAGACGCCGGGAGCGACCCTGACGTAACCCACGGGTGCCTGGTCTTTGCCCGCATCGCACCCCATTATCCTCCTTGTCATTCTGACCCTGAGCGTAGAGAAGGGGAAGAATCTCCCCAACCCAGTAAAGAGAAAATCCTCATTGACGGAGGAGAGGGGGTCGGTAGGGTGACAAAACCGGGCCTTAGAGTCCCCCCGGGTCAGGCCGCCATCAACCCGGTGCCAAGAGACATGATACACTCTGCCGCCACACCACTCCTGAAGAAGTGGAGGGGGCTAAAGGTTACCATCTCAGTACCGGGCGGGGAGGAGCTAGCCAAGAAGACCTTCAACCCCAGGCTGGGCATCCTCGGGGGCATCTCCATTATTGGCACCACCGGCATAGTGAGGCCCATGTCCCAGGAGGCGCTAAAGGATTCCATCACGGCCTGCCTGGACGTGGCCAGGGCACTGGGCCACGAGACCACAGTCCTTGTCCCGGGTAACCTGGGAGAGAGGGCCTGCCGAAGGAACTTTAAACTCCCCCAGGAGCAGGTGGTAGAGATGGGGAACTTCCTGGGGTTTACACTCGTGGAGGCGGCCAAAAGGGGCTTCCGCAGGATAATCCTGGCCGGACATCCAGGCAAATTAGCCAAGCTCCTCCGCGGAGACCTTGATACCCACAGCTTGAAGTCTGCACCGGCCATGGATATTATAAACAAAATACTAAAAGAAGAAGGATTGGAGGAGGAAGCCCTGCGTACACTGGATAATTCTCTGACGGTGGAAGGCATATTGCAGGAACTCAAGTCCAGGGGTAAACTAGAACTTATGGACTGTGTGGCTGACAGGATAGAATCTGAGGCAGAGACACTGCTCCAGAGGAAGACAGAAATGGGGGTCATACTCTTTGACATGGAATTAGGCATTGCAGGTCTTTCAAAGGGAGCAAAGAAGTGGCAAGAGGGATTGGGAACAAGGTAACCATTGTAGGTTGTGGGCCTGGCTCCGTGGGCTACATTACCCTGAAGGCCCTGAAGCGGATACAGGAAGCAGACGTCCTGGTGGGCAGCCGCAGGCTCCTGGGCCTCTTCCCCGAAGTAAGGGCAGAGAAACTTGTCCTGGGGAAGAACTATCTCCCTCTGCTGGGTAAAATAGCCTCCCTGAGTGCAAGGAAAAAGGTCATAGTCCTGGTGAGCGGAGACCCCGGGTTCTTTAGTTACGCCAAACTGGTCATAAACAAACTCGGTAAGGAGAACTGCGAGATAGTCCCCGGGATAAGTTCCGTACAACTGGCCTTCGCCGCCATAGGAAGACCCTGGAACGATGCGCACTTTGTCAGTCTACATGGCAGGAGATCAGAACTGCCCAGGCTGGCAGAGGCCATAAAGACACGGGATGCGGTTGCAGTCCTTAATGACTCAACGGTCAGCCCCGGGTTCCTCTGTCGTTACCTGCGTAAGGAAGGCATAAAGGGGAAGAGGGTCTATTTATGTGAGAACCTCTCCCTGGAGAACGAGCGTATACGAGAACTGGACCTCTCTTCCCTTGCAGAGATAGAGACGGAGGGGATGAGCGTAATGATATTCCTTCCCGAGTAGGGGCAGGTTTGAAATCTGCCCCCTACCGCTACATACACCGTGAATAGTCTGATGTCATCATGCCCATAGGCGATTTCTACGGAATAGGCATAGGCCCAGGCGACCCCGAACTCCTCACCCTCAAGGCCGCCCGCATCATTAAGGCGGTAGACGTCATCTTCGTCCCAAAGGCGGGCATCAAAGAGGAGAGCATGGCCCTGGAGATAGTCACCCCACTCCTTATGACAAAAAATGATGTAGTAGCCGCAGGCTTTAGCCTGCGAAATAGGCCCAGGGTAGTGGAAAAGGTCTTTCCCATGGTAAAAGATCAAGAGAAGCTTGAATCCCACTGGAAAGAGGCCGCCCTGGCCATAAAGGAAGAACTGGAGAAGGGGAGTAACGTGGCCTTCCTCACCATCGGAGACCCCCTGACCTTCAGCACCTACGTGTACCTCCTGAGGTGTCTGCGTGATATGATTCCAGAGGAAAAGATTCACACCATCCCTGGGGTAACCTCCTTTAACGCCGCCGCCAGCCTCGCCAACCTCTCCCTCGCCCAGCGAGATGAGAGGATAGCCATTGTCCCCGTCCCCGATGACGTGGAGGAGTTGCGTCCCATCCTGAAGGGCTTTGACACCGTAATATTAATGAAGGTAGCCAAGAGGCTGGACAAGGTGATAAATCTCCTGGAAGAGATGGACCTTGCCCATCACGCCCTCTTCGCCTCCCACGTGGGCCTGAAGGACTCCTACCTCACCCGCAACCTCTCTGAGCTGAAGGGGAGCGGGAGGGGGTATATGTCAATAATAATAATCAGAAAAAAGCTATAGGACTGGGGCTCTGTCCCCAGTCAGATCCAGGTGACAGAGCACCTGGGCTATAGGGGCAAGGGGTATAGGGCTATATCGGTAAGGGATATAGGGCTGGGGCTCTGTCCCCAGCCTGGCATGAAAGTGGTGCAACTGGGGAGTATGCGGCTGGCAACGGTGGGGCCATGCGTATCGCACCCATAGGGCTTTTTTACCACAATGACCTCCCTGCATTAAAAGAGGCCGTAAGGAAGGCAGTGACCATCACCCACAACAACCCAGAGGCAGTAGCAGGCGCCCTGGCAGTGGCCTATCTAGTGGCCAAATCGGTACGGAATGAACTCAACCCTGATACTGCCATAAAAGACGTGTCTAACTTCATCGGCCCATGCAAGGTGAGGGAGAACCTCGGGCGGGCAGGGGAACTCCTTGGTTCTGGCGCCATACCTGAAAAGGCATTAGAAATCCTCGGGACTTCAGGGTATGTAGTAGAAACCGTAGCCAGTGCCGTATTCTGCTTCCTCTACAGCCCCGATGATTTTTACAGGACCGTAGTTAATGCAGTGGAGGGGGGTATGGACTCCGATACCACGGCGGCAGTGGCAGGGGCTATTAGCGGGAGCTATAATGGCATAAAAGGTATCCCGGAGGAATGGCTGAAGGGCGTAGAGGATTCAGCAGAACTCCAAGACCTTGCTGGTAGACTCTACACCGCCTGGAGGAAGAAATGAAGGTATACTTTATAGGTGCAGGCCCAGGAGACCCGGAACTCCTGACACTAAAGGGCAAAAGGATACTTGAACAGGCTGGCTACTGCCTCTACGCAGGGAGTCTGGTGAACAAGGAGATATTGAAGTATGCCAGGCCAGATGCAAAGAAGTACAACACCCACAACATGAGCCTGGAGGAGCAGGTAAAAATCTTCAAAAGGGCCAGGGCCAAGGGGGAGGACGTGGCCCGGCTCCATACGGGAGACCCCGCCCTGTATGGTGCTATCCAGGAACAGATGAAGGCCCTTGAGTCCCTGGACATTGACTATGCAGTAGTGCCTGGGGTCAGTTCCTTCCTGGCGGCGGCGGCCAGCCTCAAACAGGAG
>DATETB010000239.1:0-2423 GCA_035283825.1 Candidatus Brocadiales bacterium
TTATCTAACACAAAACAAAGGATACTATTATTTGCCTTTCTTGGTCCTAGCCGTGGCCTTCTTAGGCCCAGCCATCTTCTTTCCATGCGGCTTCCCACAACTCATAATCACACCTCCTTTTAGTTGAGTGCCACTTGACTCTCTAATTATTACTCCATGTTGCACCTTTTTTCAAACCTTTTCTTTATCACCGTCTCCTCTCCCGTCATTTAACAGCATAAGACATAAACTCCATATTGCAGAGGCACAGGGCCTGGCCTTCTTTATCAAGGGCTATCATACCCGCCTTCCCCCCAATGGCCCCCAGTTCTCCGAGGGCTGATTTCATGGCCTCCTTAAGCCCCATACCGTCGGTAACCCTCGTTGCTACCCTTACAGCTAGGGCCGCATTGACTATGTCCTCTCCCCTCCCCGAACAGGATACACCCACCAACCCGTTGGCATAGGTCCCACACGGAGAGGCCACGTCACTCACCCTGCCTGGGGTCTCGCACCCTACCCCGCCCGTGGAGGTGGCAGATGCGATATTCCCCTCACTGTCTATAGCCACCGCCCCTACTGTCTCCTGGCCCTCACAGCGTTTTTCCCATTCTGCCAGGCTTTCCTTAGTAATTGGGTTATAGGGCCTGAAGCCCTTCACCCTGGCAAAGGCCGTGGCCTCCCTCCCGGCTAATACCGCGAACCTCTCCCCTTGCAGGAGGTGGGCCACCCTGATAGGGTTCTTTACCCTCTCAATATTTACCACCGCCGAGAACTTTTGCCTGCGGCCATCCATCAGGGAGGCAGTAAGCCTTGCCCTGCCGTCGGACTGTAGTCTTGAACCTGTCCCGGCATTAAAGAGGGGATTATCTTCCAGCATCGCCACCACACACACCACTGCCTCCACCGCCCCCTTTTCTAGAAGTACGGGATAGGCCCTCTTAACAATATCGTCCAGGGCCTTCTGGATCTCTCTTTGTCTTTTTACGGACGGTCTTTTACCTGCACCGCAGTGGATGATGAGCCTGGGAAACATGAGTAAAAGGAAGGTAAACTACTATCTCATTAACTTTTTAAATCCCTCTATCGTTAAATCCGCATCTTTGAGAATACTTTTCAGGACCTTTGGATGCAGGATTTTTCCTGCATGATATGGAATAGTCACTCTTTTCCCTTCCTTATTTTTGTATATCTTGTGGCTACCACTCTGACGGACAAGAAAGAACCCACCTCTCTCCAATGCCCTGATTGCCTCTGCGGCAGTTATTCTCGGAAGTTTCTCAGTCAACGGTAACTTCCGTGGAAGTAAAACTTATAGATTCAGGCTGGGGAATCTCTTCACCACCTTTTATTCTGTCCTCTACATGGAGTCTGATGGCATCTTTAATGTTTTCTAGGGCCTCCTCGTAGGTGTCTCCCTGTGTGTAACATCCCTGAAGTTCGGGACAGAAGGCGAAATACCCATCCTCATCCTTTTCAATCACCACAGAAAACCGATAGGTCTTCATTCTTTTCCTCCAAATCCTTATTCCGCTTCTTCCGGCTTGTCCTTATTGACTTTTGCGAGTTTACCTTACTGGGGGGTTACATTCAAGCAATTTAGGTAGAATGGGGCCTGGGTTCTAGAAGGGCCTTCCAACGGCATAATCCAGCCTCAGCATAGTCTCTCCCTGGGCCTCTAGCCTCAACGGGACGTGCCACACCACGGACTCTGCAAGGCAGACGCCCTGGGTATCTTCCCGACAATAATAAAACGTAATAGAAATTTTAAGGGGTGATTCCTTAGCCTCATTTGGGGTCTTAAAGGGGATTCGTAAGGGGAGGCCCGGACCTTCCACTGCCTCTTTTTGAGTGGGAGTCCCTTCAAAATCTACGCTGTACAAAAAGGGCGCCAAAGGGGAGAGGCCATAGCCTTCTGGAAAACGGATATCTATAACTAGCTCTCCTTTACTGCCGGCGGCAAGGACTTGGGGTTGCAGGTTAATCTCTTTAGCACCTAGGAGGAGAAACCCGACGGCAGGCCTTGCCTCTGTGGGTTTAAGACCAGTAAGCCCTAGCGTCTCTACCTTCCCATCACTCTTCATAATGCGTATGGCGTGGTTATTGGTATCGGCCACGTATAGCCTGCCGCCTATTTGGGGGTGGCCCTCGCCACCGAAGGCCAACCCCCCTGGCTCGTAAAACCTGCCTTCTTTTCCATCCCTGTATCCCGGCCTGCCGTCTCCCAGGAGGGTTCTGGAGGTCTTCTTCTCAGGGTCTACCAGCTTTATCTTATGATTATAGGTGTCTGCCACGTAGAGCAGCCCCTCATGGAAGACGACTCCGAGTGGGTGCTGGAGACGCACCATGGCCCCCTGCCCATCCACATCGCCAAACTCAAAGAGGTCAAGTCCCACAATCGTATTGACCCTCTCCGTCAAAAGATTTATCTCCCTCACGGAGCT
>DATETB010000240.1:0-2454 GCA_035283825.1 Candidatus Brocadiales bacterium
CACCAACCCCTACGAAGGGTTCTGCCCCGGGGGTGGGGGCCTTATAGAAGGTGCCCACCATTGGAGAGGCTATCTCAAGGAAGTTGTCCTTCCTGGGCAGGAGTCGCTGTCCTTCTTCCATGGCGCCAGGGAGTTGATGGCTGGGGAGGACAGAGGGCTGGACACCGTTACTGCGCCTCACTTTTATCCGGAAGGTATCCTCCTGGACCTCAATCTCGGAGAGGTCGTTGGTATTCATCAGAGAGATGAGCTCTTTTATTTTATTCATCGTATCCATGCTTCTATAGGCCCTCTTGCTCAGGTCGGAGATTCTTTCCAGCCTCATCGTGGTGTCACAATACTACCGCTTCCAGTGCTTTTGGGATGCGGCTCAAGACTTCACAGCCGTCTCTCTTTACAAGCACAACGTCTTCTATTCTAACGCCACCCTGTTGAGGCAGGTATATGCCTGGTTCTACGGTAACGACCATCCCCGCTTTAAGCAGTCTCCTGTTGGTCTTGTGAAGTCGGGGGCTCTCGTGTACCTCCAGGCCTATGCCGTGTCCGAGGCCATGGCCAAAATTTTTACCATACCCCTGACTCTCTATATAGTTCCTGGCCGCCAGGTCCACCTCCCTTGCACTCACTCCCTCCCGTATCTTTTCAATGGCCAGACCCTGGGCCTTCTTTACAATCTGATATATTTTCTTGGCCTGAGAGGTGATTCTATTGAGGAATACAACCCTTGTCAAGTCAGAATTATACAACCTCCACCTGGCGCCCCAGTCAATAAGGAGGCTGTTGCCAGGCTGGACTGACACACCTGAAGGGAGGGCATGGGGTTGAGAGGCCCTCTCCCCCACCACACATATAGTATTGAAAGCCGCCCCCTCAGCCCCGGCCTCTTTCATGTCAAACTCTAACCTGTTGGCTATCTGCTTATCTGTCAGGCCTGGTCTAATCCCCTTGAGTACCTTTTTAAAGGCCTCCTCTGCTATTTTTATCGCCCCCTTGAGCCGATTTATCTCCTCCTCTTCTTTCACCTCCCTCATCTCTTCTACCATCCCTTTTACAGGTATCACCTTCCTGGCCAAGCCTTTGAGTTCTGCGTATTGGGCAAAACTGAGGGCCTCAGACTCAAAACCTAACACCTTGAGCCCTTGTTTCTTTACCAGGGTTCCCAGGGCCTTCATGGGGGACCTCTTTCTCTCTACTATCTCCAGGTCTTTGCATTCTCCCTGGGCCTGCTCAACGTAGCGGAAATCAGTAAGGAAGATGAACCTATCCCTGGTGAGGAGGATGAGGGCCTCTGAGCCTGTGAAGCCACTCATATACCTTACGTTTGGAAGTTTGGTAATGACCAGCCCGTCCAGGCCTTTTTTAATTACCTTCTGTCGTAGACGGCGGAGTCGGTTGTTGATGTCCAAGAGGCGGAGTAGGGAGTAGAGCAGGGAGTAGGGATTAGGGAGTAGCAAGATTTTATATTGCTATCCCCTACACCCTACCCCCTATCCCCTAGTTTACTACTCCCTGCAGTAAGGTTTCTAAGCAAAAGTTTTACGGGCAATCTCTTCGTGTAGCTTCTCCGTTAGTCTAACGAATTCCACATCATTTTCAAGGCGTTTTTTTATCTTGCCCATAGAAGATACACAAAAGGTATGTCTCTTGTTGCCGAAGTGACGGCCTATTTCCTCATGGGAATGATTAGTGAGTGTCCTGGCAAAATAACAGCAGAGTTGTCTTGGAAGTTGTAAGGAACGCCTCCTTCCTGGGTACCATAATTCCTGGGCAGTAAGATGGAAGTGATTCCTGATTATCGCCTCTATGTCTTCCAGGCTGACCAGCCGTCTCCTCTGGCCAAAGAGATGGTTAAAGACCTCCTTGACGAGTTTTACGTCCACTTCTCTCTGATAGGTAGTTGCCTGGGCAAGGAGTGCCGTTAGGGCGCTCTCAATCTCTCTTATACTGCGGCCCTTGAGGCCATCAGTCATATCCACGAGGACTTCTCTAGAGAATGAGTGTCCAAGCCTTGAGACCTTTGTTTGAACAATGGCAAGGGTGGTTTTAAAATCTGGAGGGTGTATTTCAGCGAGCATCCCCCCCATCATACGGTTCGTCAGGCTTTCCTTGAGTTCTTTTATAAGTTTTGGGTGGGCGTCGCTGGCGAATATCATCTTCTTGGAGGATTGGGCCAGGGCATTAATTGTGTGAATCAGTTCCTCCTGGATACCCTCCTTACTGGAGAGGAAATGTACGTCATCCATCAGGAAGACGTCTACCTTCCTATACTTATGACGGAAGCCTTCAACCTTTCCACCTTTAAGGGACTGGATAAACTCATTGGTCCAGTCTTCGGCCGGCATGTATACTGCCTTTAGGGGCTGACCTCTCTCCTTAAAGGAGTTCCGTATGCCTTGTAAGATATGGGTCTTCCCAAGCCCTATAGAACCATAGATAAAGAGGGAGTTGAAGTTG
>DATETB010000241.1:0-4356 GCA_035283825.1 Candidatus Brocadiales bacterium
AGAATCTAAGTTTTTCGTTCGCCCACTACCTGAGAGAAACTAGAAATGCCCAAACGCATCAAAAAACGGTCTAAAAAAGTAGGCCTCCCGCCCGGTAGTCTCGTCCATATCGGGGAGAGGAAGACCGAGGAAGTCAGGATAAGAATAATGGAGTACGACGAGACGCACTTCCATGAGAAAGAGGTAAAGACACCGGAGGAGTGCCTCCCCTTTAAGGATAAGCCCACCGTTACGTGGATAGACGTGGCTGGTATCCACAGGCCTGAGGTCATAGAAAAGATTGGTGGTTATTTCGGACTGCACCCACTCGTGATGGAAGACATCATGAATACTGACCAGCGTCCGAAGATGGAGGATTTCGGCAGCTACGTCTACGTCGTCCTTAAGATGCTCTTCCACAATGGAAGGACTAACGAGATAGTCAGTGAGCAGATAAGTGTAATACTGGGCCAGCACTTTGTCCTCTCCTTTCAGGAGATAGAGGTAGACGTCTTTAACCCGCTCAGGGAGCGGATAAGGACGGGCAAGGGTCACCCAAGGAAGATGGGGGCAGATTATCTTGCCTACGCCCTTCTGGACTCTATAGTGGACAACTATTTTGTAATACTGGAGAGACTCGGAGAAGGTATAGAGTCCCTGGAGGAGGAGCTGATAACCCGTCCGACACGAAAGACCTTACAAGCCCTTCATAACCTGAAACGGGAGATGCTATTCTTACGCAAGTCAGTCTGGCCCCTGAGGGAGGTAATCAGTGGACTTGAAAGGGGGGAATCGGCGCTGATTAAGGAGGCGGTCAGGATATACCTCAGAGACGTCTACGACCATACCATCCAGGTAATTGACTCTATAGAGACGTCCCGCGACATGCTCTCAGGGATGCTGGACATCTATCTCTCAAGTATCAGTAATAAATTGAGCGAGGTGATGAAGGTATTGACTGTTATAGCTACTATTTTTATGCCCCTTACCTTTCTTGTCGGCGTTTATGGGATGAATTTCAGGTACATGCCAGAGCTTGAGTGGAAGTGGGGCTATTTTACCATCTGGGGCGTTATAACTGTTATTGGTATCTCAATGATGGTCTATTTCAGGAAGAAGAAGTGGCTGTAGGGCTGGTAAAGACGCCAATTGAGTCCAGAGACAACCCACTCCAGAAACCCCTCCAGTATCTCAAGGGCGTAGGGCCAAAGCGGGCCGAACTGCTCGGCAGATTGGGCCTTTTAACCCCCCAGGGACTGCTTTATTTCTTACCACGGGATTATCAGGACAGGAGCCAGATTACACCCATAAAGGACGTAAAGTTTGGTTCCACTGCCACGGTAAAGGGGACGGTGTTAGACGTCGGCCTCAAACCCACTAGAGGCAGGAGGACCTTACTGGAGGTCTTGGTGGATGACCGTACGGGGACTATCGCCGCCACGTGGTTTAACCAGCCCTTTCTTGCGGAGAAGTTCCGTAAGGGACAGGAGGTATTACTCCACGGGAAGATAGGGAGCTACAAATACCTCCAGATAGTTAACCCCGAATTTGAGTTCATAGAAGAAGGGGCGTCATCCCCGCCCACCGCCGGCATTGTCCCGCTATACCCCCTCACCGAGGGGATTGGGCAGGGGTATCTGAGGAGGCTTGCCAGGCGCGCCCTGGAGGAGTGTGTCCCATACCTTGAAGAGGTAATCCCCCCATCGCTCCAGAGGCTCAGGCGGCTGATGCCCCTCCAGGAGGCCGTAAAGGAGGTCCATTTCCCCGCCTCTATGGAGGCCATGAGGAGGGCCAGGAAACGGCTGGTCTATGAGGAACTATTCCTCTTTCAGATGGCCGTGGCCCTGCGACGGAACAGGGTAAGACAGGAGAAGGGTTACGCCTTTAGTATAGGCCCCAACGTAGACGCCCACGTCCGCAGACTATTTCCCTTCAGGCTAACGGGGGCACAGGAGAGGGCTATAGGGGATATCAGGAGGGACATGGAGAGTCCGCGTCCCATGAGCCGTCTCCTCCAGGGGGACGTGGGCTCGGGCAAGACGGCGGTGGCCCTTTATGCCATGCTCGCCGCCGTGGCCAACGGCTTTCAGTCCGCCCTTATGGCCCCTACGGAGATACTGGCGGAACAGCACTACCGTACCCTTGAGCGCTACCTGGCCCGTGCAAAGGTAAAGGTTGCCCTGTTTGTCGGGGGCAGTCCCGGGAGGAAGGAAAACCTTGAGGCCCTGGCCAAAGGAGAGATTGATATAGCCGTAGGCACCCATGCCCTTGTATCCAGAGACGTCCACTTCAAGAAGCTAGGTCTCGCGGTAGTGGACGAACAGCACAAGTTTGGTGTGTTGCAGAGGGCAGGGTTGAGACTGAAGGGGCATAGACCAGACGTCCTCGTTATGACGGCGACACCCATACCCAGGAGTCTGTCCCTGACCCTCTTCGGGGACCTGGACGTCTCTATCATTGACGAGATGCCCCCCGGGAGGCCGCCCGTGAAGACCCTCTGGGTCTCCAGGAAGAGGCTCCAGGAGGCCAATGAGTTCCTCCTCTGTCGGCTAAGAGAAGGGAGGCAGGTCTTTGTCGTGTATCCCATAATAGAGGAATCAGAAAAACTAGACCTCCGTTCGGCCAAAGAGGGTGCAAGGTTGTTCCAAAAATACTTCCCTGAGTTCAGGGTGGAGCCCCTCCACGGGCGGATGAGTTCCGCAGAGAAGGAACGTATCATGCGCGACTTCAGGGAGAAACGGATACATATCCTGGTTTCTACCGTCGTTATAGAGGTGGGTATTGACGTGCCTAATGCCACTATTATGGTCATAGAACATGCCGAGAGGTTTGGTCTGGCCCAGCTCCACCAGCTGAGGGGGCGGATAGGCAGGGGGACGGAACAATCTAATTGCCTGCTCTTTGCTGAACCCGCTAGCCTTGAGGCCAAAAAGAGGCTTGAGGTCTTCACCAGGACCAATGACGGCTTTATTATTGCAGAAGAGGACCTCAAGCTTAGGGGACCAGGCGAACTTTTTGGTACCAGACAGCACGGCCTGCCAGACCTGAAGGTGGCAGACCTGGTAAGGGACCTCCCCCTCCTGGTCCAGGCCAGGGAAGACGCCTTCAGATTGGTGGAGACAGACGCCACACTCAAAAAATTTCCCACTTTAAAGGGTAGACTGCAGGGGTCCTCCCTGGGTGGCCTGAGCCGCCTGGGGCTGGCCAGTGTGGGCTAGATAAAAATATGAAAAGGGTGCTCCTTATTGGAGGTTCGGACACTTGCGCCGGGGCTGGCATACAGGCAGACCTCAAGGCAGTGACGGCCCTGGGGGTCTATGGTACGACCATCATAACGGCCCTCACCGCCCAGAATACCCAGGGAGTACAGGATATTTACCCGGTCCCTCCAGCCTTCGTTGCCCGACAAATAGATTCCATTATGCAAGATATAGGCACGGATGCCCTGAAGACAGGCATGTTGCTGGACAAAGACATAGTGAAAGTGGTGGCAGATAAAATAAAGGAGTACAAGATAGACAAGGTAGTCATTGACCCGGTAATACTGGCCAAAGGGGGCTATCCCTTACTTAACGAGGAGTCCCTGGAGGTCCTGAAATCAGAACTCTTTCCCCTGGCCTCTTTAGTAACGCCTAATATACCTGAGGCTGAGAGGCTTACGGGTATTTCTATAAGGGGTATCCCTGATAGATGGGAGGCAGTACGGAGGCTCCATGCTGTGGGGGCTAAAAACGTACTGATTAAAGGTGGCCATGCACACTTTACTGGTGAGGAGGTGGAAGATGTATTTTATGATGGAAGGGAACTTACTACCTTTTCTGCCCGGCGCATCCCGGGAGTAGACGTCCATGGTAGCGGTTGCGTACTGGCCTCCTCTATCTCTGCGGGGCTGGCAAAGGGGTACTCATTATTGGAATCTATACGTACTGCCAGGGAGTTCCTCCTCCAGGCGATGCACCGCCCGCTCCGAATAGGGAAGGGGCACGAGGTAATAGACCCAAAGTAGGGGCGACTAGCTGGGCCACCCCTATCAGCTATATATAGTGTTAATAATAAAAAATCATACTAAATATTGTATTTTTTTCTTGACAGTAGCTGGATAAAGTATTATAGTACGCACCGCCTGGAGGGGATGGTAATAGATAGAATGTACGAGGCGCTTTTCTATAATATCAACCGCTTTTATGGGAAGGAGGAGAGATGTCCCCAGTAATACTGGAGGTGAAGAAGAAAGGGGGCAGGGTAGAGACCATCTGTGAGTTGGAGGTGACCCTGCAGTCCTTCAGCGAGGCCGTAGAGGCCCACGAGTACCTGGAGATAGACGGGGATGTAGAGGGCGACGGCCTTTCTACCCACTGTCTGACGGTGCTAGACCAC
>DATETB010000242.1:0-2712 GCA_035283825.1 Candidatus Brocadiales bacterium
AGATACCTCCTCAAGGCCAACGAGCTGAGGAGGCACGTCCCTTCCCCCATGCTCGGCTGTGAGGCCATAGACTACATTGCCTCAATCACCCAGCTCTGGGGTTCCCCTGAACTGGTGAGAATCTCAAGACTACTCTGCGAAGAACTGGAGGAGAGGATAGAGAAAGGCGTTGCGGCCGTGGAGCCAGAGCAGTTCCGCCTCCTGTGGTGCCACCTCAGGCCTTATTACAACGACGAGGTATTAAATCACCTGGAGGGCCACCACAAGGCAGTAGTGGCCTTTGAGAGCGTAAACCTGATTACCTGGAAGGAGATGGACCCCGAAAAGCCTTTCAGTAGCCTGGCAGAAAAACTACTGGCCAACCCCGCCATAGGCCCGTACGAGCGCATGACCAGGGAGGTAGCCAAAATGGTAAAGGACTACCAGATAGATGGTATTATATGGATGTCCCCCTGGGGCTGTCGTCACTTCAACAGCATGGCCCAACTGGTTAAAGATGGCCTGCGCAGGGAGCTGGACGTGCCTTTTTATATCCTTGACCTGGAGTGCATTGATAAGAGGAATTATTCAAAGGAACAGGTCAGAACTAGATTGGATGCCTTCATTGAGGTATTGGGAGGAAGGAAAGAGGGATGTACACGGCAGGTATAGACATAGGCTCGGTCTCTACTGAGGTAGTAATACTGGGAGAGGAAGGGGTTAAGGGTTACTCTGTACTGGACTCTCAGGTAGACATAGAAAAGACGACCGAGGAGGCCCTGGATATAGCCCTGGATATGGCCCGGCTCGGGAGGAAGGACGTGGCCTACTCGGTAGCTACCGGCTATGGTCGTAATAACGTCCACTACGCCAATAAGCAGGTTACCGAGATAACCTGTCATGCCATGGGCGCACATTACCTGTTTCCCAATACCAGGACTATCATAGACATTGGCGGACAGGACAGTAAGGCCGTGGCCCTGACGACCGACGGCCCCAGTGGCCCCAGGGTGGTAGACTTCTGCATGAACGACAAGTGTGCGGCAGGTACGGGCCGTTTCCTTGAGGTCATGGCCAGGGTGCTGGACGTGGACATAAGAGAGATGGGCCCCCTCTCCCAGAAGTCCACCACGGCGATAAACATCTCCAGTATGTGCACCGTCTTTGCCGAATCCGAGGTCATCTCCCTCATCCACCAGAAACACAACAAAGAGGACATCATCAGCGGCCTGCACACGGCCATAGCCCGCAAGGTACTGAGTCTGGTACAGAGGCTGGATATTAGAGAAGAAGTAACCCTTACCGGTGGGGTGATGAAGAACGTGGGAGTAGTTGAGAAACTTCAGCAGGAGCTATCTCACAGGAAGGTCAACCTCCCCGAGGAGCCTCAGATAGTCGGGGCCATAGGGGCGGCACTCCTGGCCAGGAAATATGTCCACTCATAGTCTGGATAAATATAGAAATATAGGAAATATAGGGACACATCCCTTAGTTTTCCACCAGATCAAGCAAGAAATATGGGATGTATCCCTAATTAAACCATTCCTTGACGCTACAAGGAATCCTGTATATAATAAAACAATCAAACCCCCTGGATAAATTCAATGTGGGATTACACTGATAAAGTAAAAGACTACTTCCTTCACCCAAGGAACGTAGGTGAAATAAAGGATGCCGATGCCATAGGCGAAGTGGGCGCCATTGCCTGCGGGGATGCCCTGAGACTCTACCTCAAACTGGACAAGAAGAACGGCAACCGCATTGCAGACGCCAAGTTCAAGACCTTCGGATGCGGTAGCGCCATAGCCTCTGCCAGTGCCCTTACGGAGATGGTCATGGGTAAGACCCTGGAAGAGGCCGAAAAGATAACCAACCAGGACATTGCCGATTTCCTGGGGGGCCTGCCGCCGGAAAAGATGCATTGCTCGGTTATGGGTAAAGAGGCCCTGGAGTCCGCCATCGCCAACTACAGGGGCTACAAGGCCGCCCCCACAGAAGAGGGGGTCATCGTATGCAAGTGCTTCGGCATAACGGACGTAAAGATAGAAAGAGTAGTCAGAGAAAACAGGCTTACTACCGTTGAGCAAGTTACCAATTATTGTAAGGCGGGGGGTGGATGCAAGTCCTGCCATCCCGACATCCAGGGGATTATTGATGAGGTGTGGGAGAAAGAGGTAAAACCCGCAGCCGTCCCAGCCAAACCCAAGAAGATGAGCAACCTCCGCAAGATGCAGTTGATACAAGAGACCATAGAGCGGGACATACGCCCGGTGCTCATGATGGACGGGGGGGATATGGATTTGATAGATGTGGACGGTAATACAGTCTACGTCTCCTTCAGGGGGAGCTGTGCCGAATGTGCCGGCTCCAGGGTAACGCTTAAATCCACGGTGGAGGCAAAACTCAGGGAGTTTGTGATGGAGGAACTAGTAGTAGAAGAAGTTAATCAAGGCGGTAGCACCGCCTAGCGTCTAAAATGAAAAGATTAGTATACGTTGACAATAATGCCACTACCAGAGTTGCCCCGGAAGTACTTGAGGCCATGCTGCCGTATTTTACGGAACTCTACGGCAACCCCTCCAGTATGCACACGTTTGGGGGCCAACTCCAGAAAAAGATAAACCAGGCCAGGGAACAGGTGGCGAGCCTCATTGGGGCATCTCCCCAGGAGATAATCTTCACAAGCGGCGGGACTGAAAGCGATAACGCCGCTATCCGCGGCACCCTGGAGGC
>DATETB010000243.1:0-14383 GCA_035283825.1 Candidatus Brocadiales bacterium
CTCAAACTGGCTTGGGGCGAGGTAAACACCCCTTTCTAGCATACCCCTGAAGTAAGCGGCGTAACGTTGGGTATCGGAGGTCTTGGCTGAATCCCAGTCTGTGACCCTATTCTCCGTAAAGAAGATACAGAGCATAGAGCCTACACGGGTATGGAAGGTCTTTACGCCACTGTCTCTTGCCGCCCTTTCAAGCCCTTCAGCCAGGTTCCGGGAGCTCTCCTCCAGTTTTCCGTAAAGGGACGCATCCTTAAGGGCCTCCAGGGTGGCAACCCCCGCCGCCATGGCCACCGGGTTGCCTGATAGGGTGCCTGCCTGATACACGGCACCCAGTGGGGCGATTTTATCCATTATATCCGCCCTCCCTCCATAGGCCCCAACGGGGAGCCCTCCACCGATAATCTTGCCCAGGGTGGTGAGGTCTGGACGTATCCCGTAGAGTCCCTGTGCCCCTCCAGGTGAGACCCTGAAGCCGCTCATGACCTCATCAAATATCAGCACTATACCGTAGGCCCTCGTGAGCTTCCACAGCCCCTCCAGATAGCCTGACGCTGGTGGTACTACACCCATGTTGCCGGCCACAGGCTCCAGGATTATACAGGCTATCTCCCTCCCCCTCTCCTTGCACAGGGACTCAACGGCCTGGAGGCTGTTGTAGGGGAGGACGACCGTGGTGCTTGCATATCCCTGGGGGATTCCTGGGCTTGTAGGTATCCCCAGGGTAGCCGCCCCGGAGCCGGCCTTTATAAGGAGGCCGTCCACGTGGCCATGGTAACATCCCTCAAACTTTACGACCAGTTCCCGTCCCGTGAAGGCCCTGGCCAGGCGGATGGCGCTCATGGTGGCCTCGGTGCCGGAGTTCACGAACCTTATCTTTTCAATAGAAGGTACCGCCCCTTTGATGAGCTTGGCAAGTTTGGTCTCTAGTACAGTAGGGGCGCCAAAACTGGTGCCTTTTGATGCAGTAGACCTTATCTTTCTTATCACATCTGGATAGGCATGCCCCAGGATTAGCGGCCCCCAGGAGCATACGTAGTCTATGTAACTATTCCCATCTATATCTGTAACGCGGCACCCTGAACCTGATTTGAAGAAGATGGGGTGCCCCCCCACCGGACCAAAGGCCCTTACCGGGCTATTGACCCCTCCGGGTATGTGTTTTTGGGCCTCTTTAAAGGCCTTTTCTGACCTTCGTGTGTTGAGTTTTTTTGTAGTTACTTCCAAACCGGATTCTCCACATGCAAGTGGGAAGGCTACTCTTAGAATCGTGTCTATCAGCTATTGGCAATCCCGCCTGAGGCGGGTCAGTTATCAAGAAGCAGGAGACCAAAGGCCAGTATACGGCAGGGCCATTCCCAATAAAAGGCTCCGCATTCTATAAGATTGGATAGGTTTGTCAAGGGTAAAACGATGACTTAAATGAAAATTGTGTCATTGAAAATCAACGACTTGCGTCTACCAAAATTGTCTCAGTTAGGCCATTTTAAGGGTTAAGCAACAGCCTCTCTATATACTCCACATAGACCAAAAATTTTCCTCTTGACAAACATTTAAAGTTTTGTATACTGCTCGGCGGCTGGGGATACGTTAGAAGGGAAGTACTGTTTTCACGGGAGAGTTATTCCCGTTGACGGGCTTACTAACGTAAAAGGGGACTCTCCAGCTGCATGGCGACTTTTGCTAGAGTAAGGTGTTGCGTAAATAAGAATAGTCCTTCCGAGGGGCTGGGACCCTCACGTCTATACATTTCCTACCTAGATTTCAGCACTGCTTGCATAACCGTTTTCTCAATGCCTGAATGCCTAACCCCTTACACGGACAATTTTAATAAGGAGCTTCTTTAACCGTAGTAAATGTAATATCTTACATATTTTGTAAATAGAGAAACCTAGTGGATAGGTTCCCTCCGGTAGGGAGGGTATCCGTGGCCCTACAAAGGCCAGAAAGGAGATGGAGATGCCTTTATTTTTCAGGCTTGTTTTTGCGATGGGGGTGGCAATACCCATTGCTCTGCTGTCCAGTGATGCGGGGGCCATACCGGTCTTTGCCAGGAAGTACCAGACCGCCTGCACCACCTGTCACTATGCAGCCTTCCCCCAGCTGAACGCCTTTGGCAATGCCTTCAGGGACAGGGGCTACAGGATACCTCCTGATGACGAGGTATACGTGAAGGAGGCCCCCGTGAGCATGGGGGTAGAGCCCTGGAAGAAGCTGTTCCCCAACGCCGTCTGGCCGAGCGATATGCCGGGCCTCCCGCCGCTAAGCGTTGTTACATTTTCTAACTTTACGCTTAACCCCCATCGTCGTACGCACACGGGGAAGTACGGTTTTGATGGTATAGGGGAGGTAGAACTCCTGATGTCCGGCAACTTTGGCGAGAGCCTGAGCTTCTTTGGTGCTATGGGACTCTTTGCAAGGAACGACTTTACGCCCAGCCGTACAGAGGTGGAGAGGATGTTCTTCATCTATAGCCCTCAATTCTATAACCTCGGACACCACGTCAACTTCCAGGTGGGTCGTTTTGAAGTCCGTGCGGCGCCATTTAGGGACCACGTGGACCTGATGACCAGTGGCACCTCCCCCGACCTGGCCAATACCTGGGCAGTGGTGCCGGCCAGTAACTATACTGGCTTCTTCCCGAGCCAGCAGGGTATAGAACTCTTTGGTGGATGGAACGGACCGGGTGGGAAGGGTGGCCTACGATGGGCCGCAGGTGTGGTAAACGGCCAGCCCACCGACAAGAACATTGATGATTACGTGAGTGGCACCTATCCCAGGGTTGGTAGCCTAATGAGCGTAACCACCATTCAGGGCGGCGTTGAGACTGCGTTTGCCGGGAAGATGGATGTTAACAACGCTAAGGACTACTATGCCCGCCTGGAATATAAGCTTGGCGGCATGGGAGTACTGGGTAGTACCAGCCAGGAGGCATCCCTCAAGATGGCCCAGAACTGGCAGGACCCGTCTGTAACCTTCGGTACGTTCTTCTACAGGGGTACTACTGGGGCCTTTAGTGACATTACTGCTCCTGTAGTTGGTGGTACTACGAATAATTACGGTAAGAACAACAACCGTTTCTGGCGCTACGGTGGTGAGATTACCGGGAACTGGTGGAACTTCCAGCTAGCCGGTGCGGCCACCCTCTACCGGGACAAGGTCAAGGGAGGTGTATGGGCGCTTAATAGGGCTGGGGCTATGGTGCAGGGTTGGGATTTTGACACGGACATCTACACGGCCAAGCTGGACTACGTGGCCCTGCCGTGGTTGGTACCATCCTTCAGGTTTGAGAACGTGAACCCCCAATACGACGTGGCGGACTGGGAGAGTTTCAACCGCTACTCGGCGCTGGTATCTGCATTAGTCAGGGCCAACGTCAAGCTAACCCTCTCCGGCGTATTCGTTGGTACTCAAGAGGGAGAAAGGGTGCCTGCCCTGGACAACAGCTATAATCTAGGGTTGCAGTTTGACTTCTAGTAGGGTGTAATGTAGTAATGTAGCGTGCCAGCTCGTCTGGCACGTTTTAGCGTGCGAGACAAGTATGTAGCGTGCCAGCTCGCCTGGCACGTTTTGGCGTGCGAGACAAGCTCGCACGCTACATATCAAGTTTGTTGGACAGTGTAGAAGATGGTTGTATCCCAGACTTGCCCTAAACCTAGTATGGTTCAGGGCTTGTCTTTCTGGGGAGATTGGTTTAGTATAACGGGCAGGTATGAGTGGCCTCCTTTCGCTATTAGTCAGTTTAGTCGCCCTACCTGCCCGTTTTCGTGGGTATATGGAGGTTGTATCTGTTCTATCATTGCTAGAGGAGCGAGGTAATCCCCGGATAATGAGAAGTGATTGTTTCGGGGTCAATTCCTTCGCCGCGCACCTTATCTGGTACGGGACCGCAATGATAAAGGCTTTGAGAAACTGCCTCTGGTTCTATAGGTTTGCAATACCCTTTTGGCCTACCATTATCCTTGGGATAACCTGGGCCGCCCCCCTGGCCTTGCTTGAGGACTCCATCCTTCTTAAAGGTCAAGGCCCTGGTGGTGACGTAAAGGAGATAAGGGCAAAGGTGACAGAATTAAGACCCGACCATGTTACTGCCATTATTTCTAAAGAGGATGTAACCTCTGCCAGTTACTCTATGGAGGACAAGGAGGGGTATCTTGACAAGGTCTCCTTTGGTCCGGTGGAGATAGCCTGCAAGGTCATGGACATGGGGGAGAGCACCATGATAGTGGGGATACCCAGGGAGGCGATTGCCTCCGTGAGGGTCTCTTTCCAGAAGGAGCCGGGTAGGGGCGGTTCGCGAACCGCCCCTACAACGGATGTATCCTCTCCGCCTAAGGCGGATGGGTCGGGCCAGTCAAAGGCAGAGGCCGCACTTGGATCTACCTCCCTTCAGGAACTCAAGGAGGAGCTCAAGAGGGAATTAAGGGAGGAGATGGGCACCGAAAAGAAGCAGGAAGAAAAGATTATCATTGCGGCGACTACGGGGAGGGTGGAGGGGAGGATAGCCCGTGGTGGAAACCCCCTGCCTGGTTGTAAGGTCAAGATTGTCCTGATGGTGAAAAGGGGATCGGTGTTCTTTAAGAACTTCGCTTCTCAAAGTGATGCACCTGAGTTTGAGACGGAGACTGACAGGGACGGCAAGTACGTCTTTCAAGAGATACCTGAGGGGGATTATAAGCTCTTCTGGAGGCCCCCCGGGGAGGATTCCTGGATAAGGAGGATGAAGATGGAGCCAGACGTCCTTGTCCAGGCCGGGAAGATTTGTACCCCCAAGGCCGTGGACACCGGCCGTGCTACGGTTAATTGATGGCCTGCCAATTGTAGTTGGTATTGTAGAGACAGGACCTTTAGGTCTGTCCTATTCCAGGACAGGGCTAAAGCCCTGTCCCTACTAAGAATGCGAGTAGGGTTTTGCAGAGGTCAGGGATATTAAAGTAAATTCCAATTTTGCCATACGGAGGAATAGACACTAATGCTTAGCAAAAAGAATATGAGCCTTTTAGGGACGTTGGTTGCGGCCTTCTTTGTCCTTTCTATGGGAGTAGAGGCATGGGCGGGGGGTACGATTAGTGGTTCGGTCTCTGCCCTGCAGGCCAAGCTCAAGAAGGACTGTGTGGTTTATGTGGATAATGCCCCCGGCCAGTGGCCACCCACCCAGGGGGCGGCTATAAACCAGAAGGGCCTTGTATTTTACCCCCAAGTATTGCCAGTAGTGGTGGGGACGACGGTGAATTTTTTAAATGAGGACAACGTCCTCCACAACGTATTTTCCCCCAGCGACGTGGCAGACAAATTTAACCTAGGCACATGGCCCCCCGGGGAGATAAAGACCTATACCTTTGCAAAGGTGGGTTCTGCCCCCCTCCTCTGTAACGTCCACACGGAGATGGAGGGTTACGTGGTAGTCGTCCCGAATCCCTTCTTTGCCCTGACCGATGCGGAGGGCAAGTATACCATCAAGGACGTCCCTCCTGGCTCTTACACCCTGAAGGTCTGGAACAAGAAACTCCAGTCCGACCCACAGAAGGTAGAGGTGAAAGAAGGGGCAAACGTTCAGGCAAATTTCACGTTAAAGAAGTAAACAAGTTGAGGTAGGAGTATGCCAAAGATAGCACTAAAAGGACCGCTAAGGGAGTCCGGGTCCGACAGAGAAATAAGAGAATCTGACAGGGAGAAACGGGTCGTCATAACCGTCATGGACTTCCTGTCCAGGCGGTGGTTACTGCTGATAATAGGCTGGGCAGGGTTTTTGTTTGTTGCTGGTATCACTACCCTGCTGACCTTCATAGATTTTTATAAGCCTAAGGTCATTTTTGGTCCCGCCATGAGGTTCAAGGCTGGCTATCCGGAAGAATACCCGCTGGGTGAGGTCAGCACCAGGTGGATGGCCGAGCAGAGGGTGTGGGTGGTGAGGGCTAAAGAGGGGATATATGCCTTCCTGGGTATATGCAGACACCTGGGCTGTACCCCAAGGTGGGTACCGGAAGAACAGCTCTTTAAATGTCCCTGCCACGGTTCTAACTTCAACATGGAGGGAGACGTAGTAGGCGGTCCCGCCCCCAGACCCCTCTGGAGGGTGGGGGTAAGCCTGTCTCCCGATGGTCAGGTTGTAGTGGACAAGTCCGTTAAGGAAGATAGGGTTGGCGTAAGAGAAAAGGGCAAGTTTATTTTACCAGTTTAGGGAGGCCTCTGAAAAAATCCAGGGCAAAGGTGTCATTGCGAGGGGCGAAGCCCCCGAAGGTTGTCATTGCGAGGGCCTTAGCCCGAAGCAATCTCTTTTTCAATTGGGGGGTTGCTTCGCTTCCCCTTCGCTACGCTCAGGGCTTCGGCTCGCTCGCAATGACACTTGGAGTATCGCTTTTCTCACTTCTTCAGAGACCTCTTAGAAATAGAAAAATGGGCCGGGGATGGAAGAAAAACTAAAGAGAGCAAAAGATAAGGTAGTCCACACACAGGTCTGGCGCTCATTATTCCGCCAGGGCTGGCCCACCACGGAGAGGAACAGGGTCTTAACCACGATAAACACCCTCCTCCTCCACCTTCATCCCATCAAAGTAAAGACCCACGCCCTCAAAATCAGATACACCTTCTGCCTGGGTGGGGCAACGTTGTTTATGTTTGTGATAGAGACCATAACCGGTCTGCTCTTGATGTACTATTACAGGCCCACCCTGGAATATGCCTACCAGGACATGAAGGACCTGGAGTTTACGGTGACCTTTGGTCTCTTCCTGAGGAATATGCACCGTTGGGCCGCCCACCTCATGGTCCTCACCGTTATCCTCCACATGTGCCGGGTCTTTTACACAGGCTCTTATAAACCCCCCAGGGAGTTCAACTGGGTCATAGGGGTACAACTGCTGGTTATTACACTGCTTTTGAGCTTTACCGGGTACCTGTTGCCATGGGACCAGTTGGCCTATTGGGCGGTAACCGTTGGCACTAACATGGCCAAGTCTACGCCCATAATAGGGGCTGAGGGGCCTTTTGCCGTATTGCCGGCTAATACCGACATCTGCTTTTATCTCAGGGGTTCAGAGGATATAAGTGGAAATACCCTCCTGAGGTTTTACGTACTCCACTGCATATTCCTGCCCCTGTCGGCGTCTGCGCTCATGGGAGTGCATTTCTGGAGGATAAGAAAGGACGGGGGCATATCCTGGCCGTTGTAGTCGTTGAGAGAGATGGGGCAAACTGAAGAGTATGCAAGAGTTGAAGACTAAGTCAAAAAAGGTAGTTTCCAGGGAGACAGGGGTACCATCGGCAAAGGCCAGGCTGGAGGCCCTCTCGGCCAAAGGGAGGGAGGGGGAAGAAGGAGGGCCAGAGCCGGATAAGCTCCTCACTTTCCCACACCTGGTATTAAAGGAATTCATCGCCCTGATGTTGATGAGTCTATTACTTATAATAGTCTCAATAGTCCTCAATGCCCCCCTGGAGGAAGAGGCCAATCCTAGCAAGACCCCTAACCCCTCTAAGGCCCCGTGGTACTTTTGCGGCCTCCAGGAGATGCTGGTGTACTTTGACCCGTGGATTGCCGGGGTGGTGGCCCCAACGTTAATAATAATAGGTCTTTGTGTTATACCCTACGTAGATAGGAACCCAAGGGGGATAGGCGGTTGGTCAGGGATAAAGCACAGGCCATTTGCCGTGACCATATTCAGTATAGGGGTATTTGCCTGGTTTGCACTTATAATATTCGGTTACATGTTCCGCGGGCCTGCCTGGCTGGTGTACATGCCCTGGGAATCATGGGACGTGCATAAGCCGATACTCTCCCCCGGCGGGCTTGTCGTGCCTCTGTACGTAGGGGTAACTGCAATAGCGGTCTACTTCGGACTGGGCATGGGGCTTCCCGTAATCTTTGTCAGAAGGTTCTACCAAACTCTGGGACCTGCCAGGTATTTTGTCACCATGTTTTTTGTACTCTGTATGTTTGGGTTTCTTGCCAAGATACCCCTCCGATTGTTGTTCAGCATCAAATACATCATAAAGACCACGTGGTTCAGCATCTGAAGGTCTAATGGAGATAAGGCACAGGTAACAGGTAGACATGAGACGTTCATCAATGAGTTTTGCTAATTACGTCTGGTTTGCCGGGGTGGGGACGGCTCTGGTGCTGTCCATAGGTGTCTTGTTTATACATGAATATTTAAGGGTATGGAAAGACCATCAGGCCATTGCCAAACGCCTCCAGCTAAAGTCGCTGGAATCACGGATGGACGCCCTGGCCTCTGAGGCTAACCGTGCAGAGGGCGAGAAGAAGAAGAGGCTGGAGGAGAGGCGAAGGGTGCTTAGCATGGTCTATGCCCAGGTAAAGGCTTCACCTAGACAGATACAGCAGATACAATTAGAGGACTTTAAGAAGGTTGACCGCTGTACCACCTGCCACTTTACCGTAGAGGACAAGGGGATGGTGGGCCAGCCCCAGCCCTATGGTGGTCATCCCGGGGCGTTCCTTGATTGGCACGAGGTACAGGATTTTGGCTGTACCATCTGCCATGAGGGGCAGGGGCTTTCTACGGATTACATGCAGGCCGCCCATAAGGCCATCAGGATCCATGGCAGTGAACGAGAGAGGCCCTGGCCGAGGGGGGTACAGACCAAATACCTCCTGCAGTCCTCTTGCGGGAAGTGTCACCTCACCAAAGACGTCCCTTATGCACCGTTACTCACCAAGGGGAGGGGGTTAATAGAGAAGGCAGGCTGTTATGGCTGCCATCAGATACGTCTCTACGAAGACCAGGAGAAGATAGCCCCTACCCTGGACAGACTGGGTAGCAAGGTGGACAGGACCTGGCTCCTCCACTGGCTTAATGACCCCAGAGAGTACGCCCCTGCGACTGGCGAGGGGCTAGTAAGGTCCAGGATGCCACGGTTTGACCTCGCCAAGGAGGATATCCTCTGCCTGGCGGAGTTCCTGATGAGTTCTAAGGACGAGCAGTCCCAGGAGGAACCACCTTCGGGAGGGAACCCTGAGAGGGGCGGGTTGCTCTTCCGAGAGATACGTTGTGTCACCTGCCACACCGTTGGAAATAAGGGCGGATACATAGGGCCGGAGTTGGAACAGATTACTACCAAGGTGAGCCGCAAGTGGGCCTACAACTGGCTAATCAATACTCATTACTTTAACCCCAAGACTAAGATGCCCCAGTTTGACTTCACCCAGGAGCAGGCGGTAGACGTGGTAGACCACCTGTGGGAGGAGTACGGGATAGACCCGCTGAAGCCCCCAGAAGGCTTCCAGGAGGCTGAGGAGGCCCTTAAACTCTCCACTGAGGAACGGCTAACCAGGGGGAAGAAACTATTTTCGGACAAGGGGTGCGCTGGTTGTCATCCCCGCTCCGGTACGGAGCATGAGGGCAAGACAGGGCGACCCCTGGAGAAGTTCGCACAGATGGATGAAGAGACCCTGGATTGGGGGAAGATAGACAGGTTCAAGATAGAACCCTACGTAGGGAACTGGGTATACATGCGGCTCTTGAACCCCAGGGACCTGGCCCCGGAGGGCAAGATGCCTCACTTCGCCCTTACGGAGGCGGAGGCGGCCCTGGTTGCCTTGGCCCTGCTGAGCGATACCGGTGACAAGATACCTCCGAAGTATCTGGTGGAGGACAAGTCCAGCCGCTACCCAAGACCGCCCTACCCTCTACCATACGGAGGCGTCCAGGGGGTGGAAGCCCAGACGGCGAAAGAATATCCGGAACCTCCCGGGGAGTTTGGTAGGTTGGTAGACAGGTATCGTTGTCGCAGTTGCCATGTGGTCTTTGGCAAAGGCGGCTGGGTATCTACCCAGCCACTGGATATGGAAGGCTCTCAAGTCCAGGAGGAGTGGCTAAGACACTACTTTGACATGCCATATAGTCTAAGGCCCATACTCAAGGAGAGGATGCTGAATCTGAAGATGGACCCTGAAGAGCCAAAATTCTTTACGGAGTTCTTTAAGGCAGTGAGTCTGGATAACTCTATCTCCCCAACCCTGGGTTCATCCCTTACGGTAGAGGAGGCCCAGAGGGGGAAGGGTTTGTTCGTAAAAAAGGGTTGTAGGGCGTGTCATATCGTGGAGGGCAGGGGTGGTTTCGTAGGAGCTGCATTAGATAAAGTGGGGGATAGGTTGACGGCGGGCTGGACGTACGCCTTTCTGAAAGACCCACAGCGTTACAAACCCTGTGCTATACAGCCCGATTATGGCCTTACCGACCAGGAGGCCAGAGAACTTACTGCCTATCTGATGACGCTCAAAGACAAAGGGCGCGTAGAGAAGGTGAGCGAGCACCAGCAAGGAAGGGGTGGGCATGAAGGAGGATAGGATGTCCATAATCCCTATGGTGGTCTTTTTGTCCGTGACCTTTGTAATATCCGTAGGTGCCTTCCTATGGGGTATGAAGGTCTTTTCTCCGGTAGAGATAAAGAGGGCTGCATTGCCGGAGGAGCACCCGGACCCCCTGAGGAGTGCCCTGGAAAAGGCAGCTAATGGGTTGAGCAACGTAGAGTTAGTAGGTAGACAGTACTACGAGGCGTATTGCATGGTGTGTCATGGGGAGAGGGGGGCTGGTGACGGCTTTAATGCGTTTAACCTGAACCCGAGACCAGCCGACCTTGCTGTGGTCAAGAAGAAGGGGGATGAGCACCTCTTTAGCGTTATTTCAAATGGCTCGGCCAGCGTAGGGGGTACATCCTTGTGTCCACCCTGGGGAAAGACCCTTGGGGAAGAGCATACGAGGTCAATTGTTGCCTATCTCCATACCCTCGGGAGCTGAGCCTCAAAAACAGGGGGTAGGGGGTAGGGATAAAATACATTGTAAATTTTGAAATTTCCAATTTCCAATTCAGTCCCTGCTTGCCCCTAACTCCTAACATGTCTACAATCATCCCCATCCTGCTCCATCCCAAAAAGCCTTTGCCCTGAGACCCTCTTTTACTGTAGAATGCCTCTTTTAAAGAGCCAATTTAACTGAGAGGGGAGTTTCGGGATGTCAATAAAGATTGAAAAGATACTCTTTCCTACAGATTTTTCTGAGTGTGCCCAGCATGCCCTGATGTATGCCCTGTCGCTTGCCACGGAGTATAAGGCCCAGCTTATTGTGCTTCACGTGGTGCCTCAGTTGAATCTACCCCCGGAGATGGAGGCCTCGGCCGTCGCCCTTTACAATGAGATGGAGGGGAAGGCCAGGGCAAAGATTGTTAAGCTCATCCCCAAGCGATTTATGGAGAAGATAAAGGTGCAGAACGTCGTAGTCAGAGGGGTACCCTTTCTTGAGATTATCAGGGAGGCCAGGAAGCGCAACGTGGACCTTATAACTATTGCTACCCATGGCCGCACGGGGTTGCAACATGCCATGTTTGGCAGTACGGCAGAAAAGGTGGCAAGGAAGGCCCCTTGTCCCGTGCTGATTGTCAGGCATCCAGAACTAGAGTTTGTCTCCCCGTAGGGACGTATTATTCGCTACAGGCGAATCCCTCACTCTGCCCAAGGGCAGGTCTGCCCAGGGCATGACAATAAGCCACTGCTTGAATCAAATCCTTGGGGACGCAAGATGAAGAGGCTGTGTCTTGTCATGTTTGGTATTGGGCTCGTCCTTTTGGGGATATATTTGTCCTCCCCGACGACTATTGAGTCCAGTCCCACCATAGGCGAAGAATTCCTGCCCGACAAGCACGGTGTGCCTGCCCACAGACACATGGACCCCATCAGTCCCATCCTTCTCGGGATGGTGATTATCCTCATAGCGGCCAAGATAGGGGGGGAGGTGGCTCACAGGCTAAAACAGCCCCCTGTTATGGGGGAACTCCTCCTGGGGATATTGCTCGGGAACGTCTATTTTTTTACCGGGTGGGGGTTCTTCAATTTCCTCCAGCATAATACCTTCCTGGAGTACATGGGGAGGTTCGGTGCCCTGGTACTCCTGTGCAGGGTGGGGCTGGAGACGGACCTGGGGGCGATGATAAGGGCGGGGCAATCGGTCTTCCTTGTGGCCTGTGGTGGGGTGTTGCTCCCTTGTACCATGGGGTATCTGGTCTCTTTTTATCTCCTCCCCGACTGCGAATTTTACGCCAGGCTGGTGCTATCTACCGCCCTGGCCGCAACCAGCATTGGCATTACTGTAAGGGTATTGGAAGACCTGGGAAAGATTGATACCCCGGAGGCCAGGATAATCGTAGGGGCCGCCATAACAGATGACGTCCTGGGTCTCCTCATCCTGGCAGTAGTGGCGAATACCATTACCACAGGGAGCCTGGCCCTGGGTAACGTGGCCGCTACGGCCCTTTTTGCCACCCTCTTTGTTGCCGTGGCCTCTGTTGTTAGTCTAAGGTTTAGCCACGTCCTGGGGGAATACATCTCCAGGATGCGGGCGGAGGGGATGAAGCTCCTGCTATCAGTATTGACGTGTCTTCTTTTGGCTTATGTGGCAGACTATATAGGTCTGGCCCCAATCATAGGAGCCTTTGCGGCAGGGCTTATACTCAAGGATATAAGGGTGAAGGACCTTCAGGGACACGAGCACACCATGGATGAAATGATAAGGCCCGCCTATCTAATATTTGTGCCAATATTTTTTGTACTAATGGGCAGTCAGGTGAAGCTGGAGTCATTTCTGGATAAGAAGGCCGTAGAACTCTCCGTAAGCATTGCCGCAGTGGCCATACTGGGGAAGCTCCTCAGCGGTTTCTGTGTCCTGGAGAAAGGTGTACGACGCCTCTGCGTAGGCATCGGGATGATTCCCAGGGGTGAGGTGGGCCTTATTTTTGCCAGCATGGGCAAGACCATGGGGGTACTCAACGATACCCTTTATTCTACGCTGGTCATAGTCTTTATGTGGACTACCCTGATTACGCCACCCCTCCTGAAGAAGATAATTTATAATCAAAAGGAATCTAAGGGATATGAGCCGGGGATATTGAGCGAACAAGAGGCTCAACGGAGATGACAGGGCCCCAGATTGATACCGGTAGTATTTTGCTGGGGTTAGTTATCATCCTTGTTGTTGCCAAGCTGGGGGAGGTTTGGGCCAGGAGGTTGGGGCTGCCACAGGTGCTTGGTGAATTGTCCATGGGGATGTTACTGGGCAATCTGTACCTCTTCAGCGGATGGCAATTCTTTAATTTTATCGGGGAGACGTCCTTTCTACGGGTCTTAGGAGATTTGGGGGCCATGACCCTTCTCTTAACTGTAGGTCTGCATACAGACCTCAGGAGCATATTACAGGTGGGCCCCTCAGCCTTTCTGGTAGCCATGGTGGGTATTATCGCACCGGCAGGGTTGGGACTCCTTGTGTGTCAGGTATTAATCCCTGAGGCCTCAACGTACGCCAAGCTCTTTTTAGTCGCCGCCCTTTGTGTGAATAGTGTGGGGATAGCCATCCGGGTATTTAGGGAGCTGGGTAAACTGGATACCCCTGAGGCCAGGATAGTGATAGCGGCTACCCTCCTGGATGCCATACTGATTTTCCTCGTAGTAGGCATGTTAAGTGGTATTGTCCAGGGGGGCCAATTTAGGGCTACTGATATATTGATAACAGGAGGACTGGCCGCCCTCTTTCTCCTCTTTGTGGGGGTGGCTAGCCTGAGATATGGTAAGGAAATAGGGGACTATGCCACAAAGGAGTTTCCAGAAAGTCTTAAGGTGTTTACTGTAGCAGTGGTATGCCTTTTCCTTGCGTATCTTGCAGGGGCTATTGGGATGACTGCCATAGTAGGGGCATTGGGGGCCGGTTTGTTAATGAGGGATATACGTGCGAGAGATTCCAATGGTAATGAGCGGAGTATGGAGGAACTGATAAGGCCCGCTTACTGGACACTTGTTCCTATCTTTTTTGTCCTCCTGGGGACGCAGGTAAGGCTGGAGAGCTTTTTGGATAAGGAGGCTGTCCTGTTGGGGCTGGTTTTTACAGTAGTAGCGGTTCTAGGAAAACTCGTGGCGGGTATGGGCGTGAGAGAAAGGGGTGTAAACCGCTTGTGGGTAGGGGTAGGAATGGTACCCAGGGCAGAGATGGCCCTGATTGTGGTCGGCCTGGGCATGTCGGCGAAAGTCTTTGACCATCTGTCTTCCTCCGCTATAATTGTCATGATAGTCATTACCAGCCTTTTTGGCCCGCCTATTTTGAAGAGGCTTTTGTACGCACCCGAAGATTTTGAGGTCTTTCGTAGTCAAGAAGGGAAAAATGAGATATGAGTAGCCTTTCACTCTCATTGGGTTCTATAGACCTTAAAGGTCTCCTTAGCCGGAGGGATAAGGAAGGACCCCTTTATGCCACCCAAGAGGTGTATGGTAGCGTAGTGGAGGGGAATCCCGAAGAACTGATTAGTGGCCTAAGGGCCCCTGAAATGGTGGATGTCCCACTGGAGACCCCTGGGCAGGTGGTGGAGATAGTAAGGCCCCTCTGGAAAATCT
>DATETB010000244.1:0-4015 GCA_035283825.1 Candidatus Brocadiales bacterium
AGAGCCCCTACGGGGCGCTGACCAGCGCGGCCGATACCATCTCTGCCGGCCGTCCAGGCGCCAGGAGGGAATCCCTGGAGAAGTACATAAAACGCCTGGAGAAACTTGAGGGGATTGCCACCAGCTTTCCCGGAGTCAGGGCCGCCTACGCCATCCAGGCAGGCCGGGAGATAAGGGTCGTAGTAGACCCAGAGAAGGTTGACGACACCACCGCCCAGAAGATGTGTTACGATATAGCCCGTGGGATTGAAGGGGAACTGGAGTTCCCTGGAGAGGTGGTAGTTACCGTCATCCGAGAGACCCGCGCTGTGGAACATGCCAGGTAATTAACTAGGGATTAGGGGTTAGGGGGTAGGGAGCAGGGAGAGAAAAGAATTGTAAGTTGTAAGTTGGAAATTTTAAAATTTCCAATTTCCAATTTTCAGGGAGTAGGGAAGGAGGGATTCTGTCTACTGTTAACTGGGGACAGAGCCCCAGTTCTATATTCTGCCTACTGTACCAAAGGGGTTCTTGATGAATACAGAGAATATTACCCCTGAGCACCATCCTCACCAAGGTCCCGGAAGTAGCGGGACAAAGGCCATAGCCATATCCATTTCAGTCCTGGTTTTCTTGGGACTCTGCTATTTTATAAAAGGCACCCTCACCTCCCTCTTACTCGCCTTCATGCTGGCCTATATCTTTAACCCGGCAGTTGACTTCATAGAAAGCAGGCGGAAGCCGTTTCCGAGACTACGGGTACCAAGGGCTGGGGCCATTGCAATCATCCTTACACTGGTCTTATTCATTGGACTAGGGTTCCTGGCCCTCACCATCCCCAAGACCGTTAGTGGTGCAAGGCATGTGGCCAGGACGGCGAAGCATCATTATCCCCGTTATCAGAAGCAACTCATAGAGTATTTGGGAGAGTACGGGAAGTACTTCCCGATAGACGCCCTGAAGGAGGAAGCAGAAAAGGAGGCGTCCCCTGGGACGGAAGAGGGCGTAGGGCCCATAGACCTAGCAGTGCAATTTAAGAAGTATATCCCCGTAGCCGTACGGTACACGTTTAATACCATAAAGAAGCTGTTTTACAGCACACTTGGGTTAATAGGCACCGTGGCCGACGTCCTCATCTTTACCTTCGTCTCCATATATCTCCTTAAGGACTACCACCGCATCATAAAAGAACTAAAGGCCCTGATACCTCCTTCCAGGAGGGATAAGGTGCTAGAATTGATGGCAGGTGTAGACAATGCCCTCAGGGGGTTTCTCCGCGGCCAATTGACGGTGTCCATGATCTTAGGGCTTTACTATAGTATTGGGTTAACGATACTGGGGGTGCCAATGTCCTTCCTGGTGGGGTTCGTGGGCGGGATAGGCAACATGGTACCTTACCTTGGCACACTTATAGGCATAACCCTGGCAATGATATTAACCGCCCTGGAACATCCGGAAGATATCTGGCGGTTTGCAGTTGTGGGGGTAATCTTCGCAGGAGGGCAGGCCATGGAGATACTCCTACTAACGCCAAGGATAGTGGGCCGCAGTGTAGGACTGCCTCCCGTGGTCATAATACTCTCGGCACTCGTATGGGGTCAACTCTTGGGGCTACTGGGCCTACTCATAGCCATCCCCGCCACCTCTGCCGCCGTAGTGTTCGGGGCAGAGGCGGTGAGGCAGTACAAGGAATACATAACAGAGACTAGGGAGTAGGGAGAGACCATTGGAAATTGCAAATTGTAAATTTAAAATTTTAAATTTCCAATTTACAACCTTCCTGGCCCTCGCTAGGGGGTAGGGAACAGGTGGTAGGGGCAGACCTATGTGTCTGCCCAAGATTAGGGGATAGGGGTTAGGGAGTAGAGAGAAACAAATGTCAAAGCTCAAATGTCAAATAAATGCCAAAGTTCAAATGATTAACCCCCTCTATCCCCCTTTAGTAAAGGGGGACTAAGGGGGATTTGGAATTTGGATTTTATTTGTCATTTGGATTTTGGCATTTGAACTTTTATCCCTAACCCCTAGTCCTTGTCTTTTCCCTCCCCTTCCTCTATAATTTATTATGGCCGTGGGAATTAAGACTAAGTCCGTCTATGAAGAGGAGGGGCCGGATGAGGGTCATAGACTGCTGATAATGAGGATATGGCCCAGGGGCGTAAAAAAGGATAGATTTGACGGGTGGGATAAAGACCTCTCCCCCAGCCCTGGGCTATTAAAAGATTGGTTAAAAAAAGGCATCCCTTTCAAGGAGTTCAAGGCCAGATATGTCAAGGAAATGGGGTCACAAAGAGAGAAGATAAGGATGCTGGCTATGAGGTCAAAGAAGGAGACCATTACCCTCTTCTGCCACGAGAGGGAAGATACCCACTGCCACCGCAGGATACTGAAAGAACTTATTGAGAGATAAAAAGTAGGGACAGGGCTTTAGCCCTGTCCGAAACGGGAAGACGCCATGCTCTGGGACTTTGAGAAAAGACGCAAAGAAATGGTGGAGTATCAGCTCCGCCTTCGGGACATCACCGATGGGCGGGTGCTGAGTGCCATGGAGAAGATCCCTCGCCACCTATTCCTGCCAGTGGAATTCTGGCTGAGGGCCTATGACGACGCCCCGGTACCCATCGGAGAAGGGCAGACCATGTCTCAGCCCTACATGGTGGCCTGTATGACCCAGGCATCGCTTTTAAAGAAAGAGGACAGGGTACTGGAGGTAGGTACAGGGTCAGGCTACCAGACCGCCGTGTTAGCCGAGATAGTGGATAAGGTCCATACCGTAGAGATAAGGCCCCATCTGGCCAAGAGGGCCAGGGAAATCCTTGAGGAACTGGGTTACGCCCCCAGGGTGGCCTTCCATGTCGCTAACGGTCAGTATGGTTACGAGGAGGCCGCCCCCTACAATGCCATCCTGGTAACGGCGGCCGCCCAGAGTATCCCCCCAGCCCTTACCGAACAACTGGCCGACGGAGGCCGCCTGGTAATACCAGTGGGCTGGCCGGAACACCAGATACTCTACCGTATCACACGACAGGGAGACGACTTCAGGAGAGAACAACTCCTGGGCTGTATCTTCGTCCCCCTCGTGGGTAAGGAAGAGGTAAAGTCCTAAGACTAGACTTCGGACGAGAGTTCGGCCACTACGATTGCTTTGCGTTAGATGACTTCACTATACGTCCACATCCCATTCTGCATCAGGAAGTGCCGCTATTGCGACTTTAATTCCGGCCCGCATCCCAGGGCCCTTATGGACAGATACGTCCAGGCCCTGGGCAAAGAATTTGAAAGGGCCAGAAGGATTTCAGGCGGATTCCAGACCGTTTACATCGGCGGCGGTACCCCAACAGCCCTGGATGAGGCGCAACTGGAGAGGCTTTTGACCCTCGTCAAGGACGTAACGGGGACAAACCCGCCGAGGGAATATACCATTGAGGCCAATCCCGGCACCATTAGCCCTGAGAAGGTAAGGCTCATGAAGGCAGGTGGCATTGACCGCGTAAGCCTGGGGGTGCAGTCCTTCTCGGAGAGGGGGTTGGAGCTACTGGGCCGCATCCACAGCCCAGTAGAGGCAGAAGAAGGCTTTCACGTGTTAAGAGACGCAGGGTTCTCCAATATAAACCTAGACCTTATCTTTGGCTGGCCAGGCCAGACACTGGAAGAATGGGGACAAGACCTGCAAAAGGTGCTGAGGTTAGGCCCGGAGCACGTCTCTGCCTATTGCCTTACCATAGAAAGAGGTACCCCCATCAGCAAGGACGTCCGTACCGGGAGACTGACTGGGTCGGATGAGGACCTCCAGCATAAGATGTTTAAGAAGGCCCTGGCCTCTTTTACCAGGGCTGGATACAAACATTATGAGATATCCAATTTTGCCCTGAAAGGTGGCAGGGCCACTCCCGACAAGGAGTGCCTTCACAATATTAACTATTGGAACAATGGCCCGTATCTGGGCCTTGGGGCCGGGGCCTTTTCGTATGTAGATGGCAGGCGGTACTCCAACGTAAAAGACGTGCAGAAGTACATTGAAAAGATTACCTCGGGG
>DATETB010000245.1:0-5456 GCA_035283825.1 Candidatus Brocadiales bacterium
AGGTTCTGTGAAGGAACTCTGCGCCAGCTCGGCCAAAGAATTCCAGAAGATAAACCAGCTGAAGGGCTTTATGCCTGACCAGCTCAACGATGCTGATTACAAGAACATCCAGCATGCCGCTGAAGTTATGGCGGCCAACGAAGGCACCAGGCAGAGCAAGTTCAACGTAGATGCCAACACTATGAACATTAGTAAGCTGGTACAGACTCACGCCGGCAGGATAGCTGAGAGGTGCAAGAGCGACCGAGTGGGTTGTATTGAGGACGTAGGTCATAACTTCAGGTTTCTCTTCCTTTCCTGCAGGAGCTGTCATCAGATTTATGTGACTGAGGCAGGCGTAGCTCCGTAAGAATTCTTTTGCCAGGATAAAACACTTTCTTCATTAGAGGAGGGTTTAGGATATGAAAAAGGTTTTGCTCTTTGTAGTCCCCTTTTTAGCGCTCAGTTTGGCTTCAGCCCCTTCGGTCTGGGCAGGGGCAGATATAATGAGTAGTGACCCTGAGAAGAGTCCTTATTTCATCTTCGGCAGTGGTTCAGTCCAGGGCTCCTTTGCCCCGCAGGAAACCTGCGCCTACTGTCATGGTAATGGCGGAAAGGGCACCAGCTTCGGTAGAGAGGCCGGAGTCCCAGATTTTTCCGACCCTAAGTGGCAGGCCTCCAGGACGGATGCCCAACTCCTTGAGACCATCAAGGCAGGGAAGGAAGGGAAGAAGATGCCCAGCTACAGGGGTAAGCAGACGGATGAGATGCTGGCCAAACTACTGCAGGTCGTGAGGAACTTTGGCGGCAAGTAACTAAATCTTTTTTACGGTATTTATTCAGGCCCACTATCCAATTTTTGCCAGGCGGTGCGACCGCCGAAGGGATACGTGGGCCTTTTTTTTCTGGCCATTTCAGCCCCACACCTTGAAGGTACGGGGTTAACGAAGAGATTTGCAGGGTCTCAATATCCCCTTTATTTGCCTCAAGGCAAATAGACTATCCCCCTCCTTTAATCCCGCCACACAGTCCTCAGGGACGGTAATCTCGTAGCCACGCATATAGGCGTCTACTGCGGTATAAAGGATACAGATATTAGTTACTACCCCAGTGAGGATAAGGTGTTTGACGCCCAGCCCCTTTAGTGTCTTCTCCAGGCTGGTGCGATAGAAGGCAGAGTAGGTCTTCTTGGCCACAACAGGTTCGCCTTTGATGGGTCTTAGTTCCTCAATAATCTCAGCCCCCTGGGTCCCTCTCACTGCATGAGGGGGCCATACCTCAAACTCCCGGTCTCCGGGTTCATGCCTGTCACAGCAGTATATAACAGGTATGCCAGCCCTGCGGGCCTTCTCCAGCTCTCGCCTTATATTGCGGATTATCCCCCTTGCCTTAGGCACTTCCAGAGGAGCGCCCCTTTTAATAAAGTCGTTGAGCATATCCATTATCAGAAGGGCTTTTTTTGCCATGAGCAATCAATGCAAATTACAGATTACAAATTTGAAATTTGGAATTTGTAATTCACTTTTTCCCTACCCCCTACTCCCTACCCCCTAGTCCCTATAGGGGTATCCGCATCATGTCCTCTGCCAGGACAAATTCGCCAGAATAGTATTTCCTGCATTCGGCAAGTATATCATGGCCATTCCACTGGGAGTAGAAGTGGGTGAGGATTAATCTCTTCGGGGCGGCCTCCTGGGCAATCCTGCCACAAAGGGAGGGGACAAGGTGGCCATGCAACCTCATTTCCTCAGGGAAGGCGCACTCCAGTACCAGTACCTCGGCGCCCTTCGCCAGACCCACTATGGCCTCACAGTAATCCGTGTCCCCTGAAAAGGTAAAGACCTTTCCACTGGGTAGAGTGGCCCGATAACCCAGGGAGGGGACGAGATGGACAAGGGGTCTAGCCGTAATCTGCCAATCCCCAAACCCCACCTCGGCGTCCCATAGTTCTATAATCTCCATGTTGTAAGTCCTTGGCGAGAGATTTTCTTTGAATAGATTGTTTAAACCCTGATAGAGTTTTTTGAGGCCAGGCGGACCGAACAACCACAAGGTCTTTTCTCTCTTGGGTTCGCCGTGCTTCATGGCAAATAGCATAGGTATAAGCTCAGCGCAGTGGTCCGGGTGATAGTGGGTATAGAATATCTTATCTATGTCTGCATAGGTTATCCCAAGGGTCAAGAGTTTGTGTAACGTGCCGGGTCCTGTGTCTATAAGTACGGTCTGCCCGGCCACCCTCATCAGTATCCCTGCAGACCCCCTCTTGAGAGAAGGGATACCGGTACCCGAGCCCAGTATTACTATCTCTTCAGTGGTCGTATTGGTGGTAATGAGGCTTGACACTGGTTACCAGTTAGCAGTTGTCTAAAAATTGGAGCAGTAGGGGCGGGGTTACCCCGCCCCTACTAATTTTCCCCAACCGAATTTAATATCCTCAAATAACTCTCGTGCCGCCTTCTATTCAGGGTGCCTTGCTGGACTGCCCCTTTTACCGCACAGTCAGGTTCGTGACTGTGGGTACACCTGGTGTACTTGCAGTTCCTGCCCATTTCCCATATCTCCGGGAAGAATTCGGCTACGTCTTGCCCCTCAATATCCCATAACCCCAGTTCTCTGACCCCAGGGGTGTCCACCACGTGGCCGCCCATATCCAGTTTGATAAGGCTAACGCTTGAGGTGGTGTGCCTGCCTTTTCTGACGGCCCGGCGTACCTCTCCCACCCTTAAGCCCAGCCCGGGCTGGAGGGCATTTATCAGGGAAGACTTTCCAACACCGGACTGCCCGCCAAGGGCCGTTTTCCTGTCCCTCAATGCCGCTCTTAGCTGGTCTATCCCTTCCCCGTGAACGGCGCTGGTAAAGAGGAGGGAATACCCTAATCCCCCGTACATCTCTTCTACGGAAGAGACCTCTCCATCCTTTGCCAGGTCTATCTTGTTAACGCATATAATAGGTTTCAGACCCCCGCTTTCGGCTACTATGATATAACGGTCTATCACCCCTTCCTTGAGGGGGGGGTTTTTAAAAGACGCCACTATGAGGAGCTGGTCTATGTTGGAGGCAACAATATGTTCTTTCTCGTGGGTCCATGGGGCTGAACGGGATAGTTTGGTCCTCCTCTCCAGGACCCCGTCTATAACACCTTCTCCGGGGGCGGTCTCCTCAAAGATTACGGCATCCCCCACCACCACTGGACCAGAATGTCCATCTGCCTGAAGGAATAGACTTTTCCTTAAGCTACAGCAATAGAGGCAACCTTCTGCCTCTACCTGACACCGTGGCCCTTCTATACTTAGCACGCATCCCTGCTTCACTGCCATAAGAGGTTTTGTTGGTACTAAAGCTTAAGGGCGGCACAAGCCCCCTCAGCCACGGCCTCCAGGGCCGTACGCCCTTGCACGGCATCCCCCACCACATGAACCTCCTTTATCCATTTTTTGAGGGGGTCTGCCAGGGAATCATTAGGCTTATGTAGACAGGACATTACTATGCTGTCAAAACCATCCAGTTTCTGCTTATCCTCCCCACGCCTGTTTACTACGATGAAGCCATGTCCGACTTCCAGGACCTTGGTATTAATCAATATCTTTGCGCCGGCCTTTTTCAGGCGTTCCGAGATGTGGTACCTGGGGTGGGCCACAAGGCCAAGCCCCAGCACCCTCCTCATCTCAATTATAGTAACCCGTTTCCCCTGGGTTAATAGATAGTCTGCCAGTTCGCAGCCCTCTGGCCCTCCCCCTACAATGGCCACGTTTGCGCCCAGACGCCCCGCCTTATTGAAGGCATCTTGTACCTCTATCAGGTGGTTATTACTTACGCCGGGGATTGGGAGGAACTCCTCCTTTGCGCCATTGGCGAGGATGACCACCTCGGGAGCAAACTCCTTTATTGCCTCTACCGTGGCCTCTTTATTGCACTGGATGTCAGTGGCATATTTTTTTGCCTGCTTGATGAGATAGTCCAGGAATTTTCTCATGTACTCTTTCTTCGGAGCCATAGAGGCGTAGCGGTACTTCCCTCCCAGGGTGGGTTCTTTCTCCCAGAGCCAGATTTTATGCCCCATCTCTCCAGCTACTGCGGCGGCTGAAAGGCCAGCCGGCCCCCCGCCCACCACCAGTACCTTTTTGGCCGCAGGCCTGGGCTTCCTCTCCAGCTCCCATTCCCTCCCTATACAAGGATTAACCGTGCAGACCAGCCTATCTTCCACAATGCTCTCTATACAGCGGTTGCAGGAGATGCAGGGGCGGATATCCTCCAGACGCCCCTCCTCCACCTTTTTGGGCCAATAGGGGTCTGCTATCAGCGACCGGCCCATGCTTACCAGGTCCGCCTTGCCTCCCCTCAGCGCCTCCTCGGCCATCTCAGGTCTAAGAATCCGTCCCACAGTGATGACCGGTACCTTCACAGCAGACTTTATCCCGGAGGCCAGGTGGATAAAACACCCCTCCTCCAGATAGTAGCAGGGGATATTGTATACGGCCGAGGCGCTATTGCAGGCAGAGACATGGAGGGCACTGGCCCAGGCGGACTCCAGTAGCCTTGCTATCACCTTCCCCTCTTCTAGTTTCAGCCCCTTTTCCGTGTACTCATCGGCGCTTATCCTGCATATTACTGGAAAGTCCTTTGGGACCTTTGACCTTATGGATTGGACTATCTCCACGGCAAACCTGGCCCGTCCCTCTGTGTCCCCACCGTAACGGTCCGTACGGATATTGCTCTCCGGGGAGAGGAATTGACACACCAGGTAGCCGTGGGCCATGTGGATTTCTACCCCATCTGCCCCTGCCCTGAATACCCTCTCTGCCCCCTGGGCAAATTTATCTACGATGGCCTCTATCTCCGGGAGGGCGAGTTCCCTGGGGACAGTCCTCGTTAGTGGGCTGGGTATAGGGGAAGGGGATACGGATTCCATACCGGTAAAGTAGGTAAGGGCCTCTTTCCCGGCATGGTTAAGCTGTATTACGACCTTGCCCCCTGCCCTGTGCACCTCCTCTACCAGCCGTTTCAGGCCGTCTACGTATTTATCTTCGTGGATACAGAGCATACCGTCATTAATCCTCCCCGCGGGGTCAATGCTGGTATTTTCTACGGTAATGTAGCCTACGCCCCCTTTGGCCCTTGCACGGTAGTAGGAGATAATTTCTGGCGTGACGGACCCTTCCTTATCGCACAGGTGGGTCTCCATGGCCGGCATGACAATGCGGTTCTTTACCGCCATGGAACCTATCTTGAAGGGGCTGAAGAGATTTGGAAAATGAGGCATCTTTAAGTTAGGTGGTGTTGCCGCCCTTGTCCCTGGACTAATCCTCTATACGCCAATCTGGTCCTAACCTCCCCCCGGGTCTTAGTACCCTCCTGTAGAGGGTATCTCTTTCTACAGGCTCCCGCCCGGCCTCTTCAATCAACCTTACTATCTCACCCACTGAAAGCTCCTCAGGGGTATCTGCCCCGGCCGAATGGGTAATCTTTTCCTGGATGAC
>DATETB010000246.1:0-3996 GCA_035283825.1 Candidatus Brocadiales bacterium
AACGTTTCAGCAGTTATAGCCCTTTTCTCCTCTTGAGCCTGGTGGCCATGGGGTCTATCTTCCAGGTGCCGGTGCTGGGGAATATTATGGGACCGCCCATTCGTTTCTTTAGCCGTCTTTTCATTAGCATCTTATGAGCCAGACAACAGAATATAAAGTAGAGTTAGAGATATACAATGGTCCACTAGACCTGCTCCTTTACCTCATCAAGAGGGAAGAGGTGGACATATACGATATCCCGATAGCCAGGATTACCGAACATTACCTGGCTTACCTTGAAACGCTGGAGAGATTAGACCCCGCCCTGGTAGGCGACTTCCTGGTCATGGCCGCAACCCTGATGCACATCAAGAGCCAGATGCTCCTGCCGTTACCCCCCGAAGAGGAGGAGGAAGACCCCAGGTGGGAACTGGTCAAACAGCTCCTGGAATATAAGAAATTCAAGGAGGCCGCCTCTGCGCTGGAAGGGTTCCGTGAGGAAAGGGAAAAGAAGTTTGCCAGGACCGTCAGGCCCTTAGCAGGATACGCCCCAGACCAGGAGGAAGAAAATTTGTCCCTGGAAGAGGCTAACCCCTGGGAACTCTTGAGCCTTTATACCCGCCTCCTCAAAGAGACCCTTATGGAGATGCCTGCCGTCATTACCCTGGAGGGTACACCAGTGGAAGAGTACATGGACTATATCACCGAAAGGCTCAGATACCAGGGGGTCTTCGGTTTTGTTGAACTCCTCCCCCCTCCCCCGAGAAAAAGGATTGAGATAGTAGGGGCCTTACTGGCCCTGTTAGAGTTGGTGCGATTGTTGAAGGCAAGGGTAAAGCAGGAGGCTGTCTCTGCGGATATAGAAATAGCCCGGGGGGCACAATTCCTCCTCCCGGAATAAGGCCCACAGACCGTAGGGGCGTATTGTTCGCCACGGCGAATCTGCCCAAGGCACGACAACACGCCCCTACGCTCGGTAGGGGTAAAATGAACAAAGAAAGCCTTGCCACTACGAAGGCTAGGAGACTCAGATGATAGACAAAGAACTCCTGGAAATACTGGCCTGCCCCCTCTGTAAGACAGAGGTGAAGTTAGAAGGAGAAAAGATAGTCTGCTCCCGGTGCGGCAGGCGGTACCCAATCAAGGACGACATCCCAATAATGCTCGTGGAAGAGGCCGAGACCCCGGGTAAGAAGTAAGGGAGCAGTAAAACAAAATCTTGCTATCCCCTACCCCCTACTCCCTAACCCCTATTTCCCCTCCCCTTGTAGCAGGAAGGTCCTGGGTGTATAATTTCCTGATATTTTTAATGTCTTACCTTTTCTAAAAGAACCCAGGCGGACACGCAACAGTGGATAAAAAAGCATTACTAGGACTGGCCCTTTGCTCTCTGGCTATGTTCCTTTACTATGCCCTCTTTCTACCCTGGATGTACCCTCCGGGGGAAAGAAAAGGACAGCCCACCCCTTCAGAAAGGCTTGGAGTAAAGGCCCCCACAATCCCGTCCGTAGAGAGGAAAGAGGCAAAAATCTCCCCCCCAACACCGGCGGTGCAACCGCCGGCCCAGGAGGAGAGGCTGTTAGACAACATCATCCTGGAAAACGAACTCCTGAGGACCGTCTGGACCAACGAGGGCGCAGCCCTCAAGGACGGCGAGTTAAAGAAGTTCAAGGATTACAAGGGGCACGATAGACTATGCTTCATAAGCCCCATGGAGACCTCACCCTCCCCGCTCACAATAGAAGAGGTAATGGAAAGACACAACCTCTCCAGACACCGCTACCAGGTAGTTGAGGTCACCTCCAACAGGGTAGTCTTCCAGACCACCCTGGGAAACGAGTTGAGGCTGACCAAGATTGTCTCCCTCCAGGAGGGGAAGTACCACGTAGACCTTGAAGTGGTACTGGAGAACCTTACCCAGGCAGACCTACCCGTAAGATACTCTATTGCCTCGTCCACCCAGATATGTCCCGAAGGCACCCCTGAGTTAGACATGGCCTCGGTGGTGGGGGTAGACGTCGGGGGGCAGAGGGTCAAGCTCCTGCAGAAGTCCCTGGGAGAACTCCTGAAATCTCCCGAAAGGAACGAGTCCAATGGCATAGCCTGGGCAGGGGGGATGAATAAATACTTCGCCACCATACTAAGACCCCTCTCCAGCAACCTGGTCTCGGCAGTGGATTCTAAGGCAGTCCAGGAGTCCAATGACAAAAAAAAGGCCAATCTGTGGGTGAGCCTCCACACCAACACCTTCACCCTCCCCGCACAGGGGGCAGAGAGACACGACTACTCCTTCTTTATAGGGCCCAAGAGGGAGGATATCCTTAAAGAGTATAACCTGGAAAAACTCCTGGGTTTCGGGGCCTTCACCCCCCTCAGTAAGGCCCTCCTGAAGATCCTGAAGGCCTTCTACGGGGTCATACCCAACTACGGCGTGGCCATCATCATACTCACCTTCTCCGTGAAGGCCATCCTCTTCCCCCTCACGCGGAAGAGTCAGATGTCCCTGTACAGGATGCAGCAACTCCAGCCCCACCTGGAACAGCTAAAAGAAAAACATAAGAAGGACAAACAAAAGATGGCCCAGGAACAGATGGACCTCTTTAAGAAACACGGGGTCAACCCTATGAGCGGCTGTCTCCCCATCGCACTCCAGATGCCCATCTTTTACGCCCTCTTCCGCACCCTCCAACTCTCTTTTGAGATGCGGCAGGCACCCTTCCTCCTGTGGATAAATGACCTCTCTCAGCCCGACAAGATGTACATAATGCCCTTCGTCCTGCCCTTCCTGGGGAATAGCATAAATGCCCTTCCCATAATTATGACCGTTGCCAGTATCTTCCAGATGAGGCTGATGCCCAAATCCACCGACCCCAAGGCCGTACAGCAACAACAGCTCATGCGTTTCATGCCTGTCTTCTTCGCCTTTATCCTCTACCACATGCCCTCGGGGTTGGTACTCTACTGGACTGTCAGTACAATCCTGAGCGTTGGAGAGCAACTCCTCATAAAAAGGATGCTGGCCAGATTGAAATCAAGCCCTTAAGGCACGCAGTATGGACACCATCATAGCCCTTGCCAGTCCCGGAGGTAATTCCCCGAGGGCCATACTCAAACTCAGCGGAGGGCAGGCCCTTCAGATTGTCCTTGAATTCTTTGCCCCGGAACGCCCGTCGGAGGGCCAAAGGCCGATAGCCGATAGCCGGGTTAATTACTCCTGCCTGAAAGGTAAGATTCTCGTGGAGGGAGACACCCGTGCCCCCTGTCTGCTGTACGTCATGCGTGCGCCACACTCTTACACCAGGGAGGACGTGGTAGAGGTACACACGGTCGGCAGTCCCCCATTGTTAGAGATGCTCCTGGAAGGTCTCCTTTCCAGGGCCAGGAAATCGGGCAGGGCCCTGAGGCTGGCCGAACCCGGGGAATTCACCAGAAGGGCCTTCCTGAACGGCAGGATAGACCTCTCCCAGGCCGAGGCCGTGTTGCGCATAATCCGCTCCAGGACGGATGCAGAGCTACGCCTGGCGGCAAGGTCCGCCTCAGGCGGAGGAGACGAGATATCCCGCACCTTAAAAGAGACCCAGGGACGCCTGGCCGAGCTACTCTGCCTCCTGGAACTCTCCCTGGACTTCTCCGACCAGGACATAGAGCCACTGCCGCAGGAAACCCTGAAAAGCCGTCTGGAGACCTTCCATAAGGAACTCTCTTGTTACAAGAAAGAGGACGGGACTATTAAGCAGGGTGGCATCAGGACGGTATTTTATGGCCCCCCGAATGCAGGGAAATCCAGCCTCTTCAACGCCCTCCTCGGCAGACCCAGGGCAATCACCTCCCCCCACCCCGGTACCACCAGGGATACCGTTGAGGCCGCACTCACCTTGAGAGGTTTCTCCTTCTGCCTGGTGGATACGGCGGGAGTCAGCCATTGGCCGTCGGTCATCGGTTGTCAGCCAAAGGCCGAAGGCCGGGGACTGTCCGGAGACGTAGAGACCCTGTCCGCAGTGAAGAGTCAGGAGGCGG
>DATETB010000247.1:0-2121 GCA_035283825.1 Candidatus Brocadiales bacterium
TCCTGGTACAAGACCGTGGGTGAAGGGACACAGTGCTTCCTCTGCCCAAAGGGTTGCTATCTGGCCCCTGGAGAGACGTGCTTCTGCAGGACCAGGATAAACCGGGCGGGTAAACTCTATACCACTGCCTGGAATAACCCCAGCGTGTTAGAGTTAACCAGCATAGAAAACGGGCCCCTCTACCACTTCAGGCCCGGCACCAGGATGCTGTCCCTTGGCACCTCCGGGTGTAACCTCAGATGTCTATACTGCCAGAACTGGCAGGTATCCCAGACCAGTCCACTGAAAAGCAAAAACCTCTCCCTCAACATCCCGCAGGCGATAAAGGCCGCTGGAACCAAGTCCTGCAAGGGGATAGCCTTTAACTACACGGAACCCGTGGCCTTCTACGATTACATGGTGGACGTCGCCGAGAGGGCCAGGCAGGAAGGGCTCACGGTCACTGTGGCCACGGCTGGCTATATAAACCCATCACCCTTAAAGGAACTCTGTAAGAAGGTTGACGCCTTCACCGTTACCCTCAAGGGTTTTGATGAGGACTTTTACCAGAAGGTCTGCGGTTCAAGGCTTGAGGTAGTCCTCCAGGGCCTGGAGGTCATAAGGAAGGAGGGGAAATGGCTGGAGGTGGTGAATCTGATTGTGCCCTCCCTGAACGATGACCTGACGAAGATAAGAAAGATGGCCCAGTGGATGAAGCTCCATCTTGGAGAGGACGTACCCCTCCACTTCTCCAGGTTCTTCCCTGCCCATAAACTGACAGGACTCCCTGAGACGCCCATCGTCACCCTTGAACGGGCCAGGGAGGCGGCGCTGGAGAACGGTATCAAATACGTCTATGTAACCAACCTCCCCGGACACGTAGGGAACAGCACCTACTGCCCCAATTGTGGGGGGACGGTGATTGCCAGAAAGGGCTTTGACACACTCGCCATTAACCTTGAAGGGGGGCGGTGTCCCTCCTGTAAGAAAGGCATAAGTGGCGTCTGGACGTAGGTTGTAGGGGCACGGCATGCCGTGCCCGTCCCCTTCTTGCAAGAAAGGCCTAAGTGGCGTATGTGTGTAGGAAGAATGATCCTGAAAGGAGGATTTAAAGATGAGATTATTAATTCTGGTAGCAACAATTGGCCTCTTGGTATCCTTCAATCCCCTGGCCTTTGCCCAACCAGAGGGGCCCGTGGGAAAGGCACAACGCGGACAGCGTCTCCACAATCCCCCTGGTACTCAAAGGTGGCAAGGCCACCCGGAGGCCAGACCCACCTGGTGGGGAAAGGACAAAGGGCATAAACACCTTAACAGAGACAAAAGGGAGGATATCAGAGACAAGAGAGAAGACCGCAGGGATAAAATGGAAGACGTCCGGGACAAGAGAGAGGACCGCAGGGACAGGCTTGAGGATATTCGTGACCGGCGCGAGGACGTCTGGGATGCAAAGCATGACGGCGGCAAGCGGGACAAGCTGGAGGACAAGTGGGATAGATTAGAGGATAGAAGAGATCGCAGGGAGGATATAAGGGACAGGAGAGAAGATGTCCGGGACCGCAAAGAGGACAGGAAGGACCGTCTTGAGGACATCAGGGACCATAGGAACAAACCATCCTTGCCCCCTGGGCCACCCGGCCTACAGCATGCGCCTGGCCTGCAACATGCACCAGGTCTAAAGCACGCACCTGGCCCGCAGCCCTCTGCCCCTCCCGCTACACCACCAGCCCCAACCCAATAAGCCCCACCGCATCCGTAGGGGCAGGGTTTGAAACCTGCCCCTACAATCTAAATTGGCCTTTTATTTCTAACCCTTAAAGGGTAAAATTCGGTAGCCGCAACCCTCGGGTTGCGTTTAACGCAGGCTAAAGCCTGCGGCTACAAACTGCGGCTACAAACTTTGTATGGACACTGTTTACACCAGACTCCAGGAATCAACCCGATTCATAAACTCTTTAACCTCAAAAAGACCCGAGGTGGGGATAGTCCTCGGCTCAGGCTGGCAAGGTTTTTTACAGGAGATTGAGACTCCCCGAGAAATAAAACTATCTGCCATACCCCATCTCCTCCCCCCCTGGGCAAGCCAGAGAAAGGGGGCAGTAGTGGTTGGCAAGGTCTCTAATGTAAATGCGGCCTGCTTGG
>DATETB010000248.1:0-2411 GCA_035283825.1 Candidatus Brocadiales bacterium
AGAAATTTGTCATAGAAGGTTAAGACGGCGGACCGTCTCTATTTTCCCGTGGTAGTAAAAAGTGGACAGTGGACGGCATGCAGGGATAACGCCTTCTCTGTATACCGTTTGCCGTCTACTCCCCCCTGTCCTGCGGCCTCAGGGTATCATAACCCTTAAACACACGCAGGCTAAAGTCATGCCAAAGGCAGACCTGCCTCAGGCACGGCCTGCGGCTACTCTCCCTGTCCTGCGGCCTCAAGGCATCATGACCTGAAAGAGGGCCTGTGCGGAGAGCAGCCATATCGTAGCTATGCCTAGCAGGACTGTGCCTATTCCCAGACCAATTCCTGAGGCCAACGCAAGAGTCCTCCTCCGGTTTTTAACCCTCATCAACGCTTCCACCGGCATGTCCAGGTTCCTTTTCTTTCCCCACCCCATGTCTTTGTCCTCCTTTTTAACCAGTAGTCAGAGATAAATCTTTTCCCTGGCTACTCCGCCTAAGGCGGACTGCCTACTGTCTACTTTTTTTATAGTCTATCCAGTGAGTCTAAAAGCTGGCGATGCTCTACCGAGTAGGTAGAAGGCTCGTAATAGGTGCCCTCCCTTGCATGGTCCAGGAGATAATTACATCTGGGGCACCTGCGGTTATGAGGCCCTTCGCTCTTAAAACTCCTGCCACACATCAAACAAGCCCTCGTTTTCCTATGGAGTCTTATCCTATTCCTTATTATTGGTGTTAGAGTTAATGGTCTATCCACCCCATCCTCCTTTCTAGGCCGCCCTTTACCAACAAGGTACGTGGCTTACTGCCCAGAAGAATTTGAAATAGCGTGTTATATAAAACCATTAAGCATACCCTGTGCCAAAATGGTATTTTTTCTTCCATAAAGACTCTAATTTCTTAAGTTTCTTATTTTCAATACCTTACGGGTTGGTCTGGAAGATGGGGGTCTGTAGTAACCTGTTACAAATTAGTTACACTACAAAATCTGTAGGAATATTTTCCAAAACACATGTGAAAGTGGCTAGATACCATGAAAAATTTTCAATAGGTATTTTTCATTAGGTCGGTCTGCCTGAGATGAACTGCTGGCAGTGTGTCCTTCGCCCTGAACCGTTCTGGTTCAGGGCAGGCTACCTTCTTGCAATCACCCGCATTATCTGATACTTTATTTAAAGTATGTACGTTTGGGGAAATCCACCTCAGGCTAACTTTATCCATACGCCTCTAGTGCCGCCACCAAAGGAGAGTTTATGAGCACTTTCGCCCCCGAGACCGAGAGCCCCGATATTAAGGCCATAGAAAGGATTGCCGAGGGGCGGCAAAAGATAAGGGAAGAGATATCAAAGGTAATAGTGGGACAGGAGGAAGTGATAGAGCATATGCTTATCGCCCTCTTTTGTAAGGGCCACTGTCTGTTTGTGGGCGTACCGGGTCTGGCCAAGACCCTGCTGGTGAGCACCCTGGCCGAGGTACTCCATTTGCGCTTTAGCCGTATACAGTTCACCCCGGACCTTATGCCGGCAGACATAACTGGCACCGACGTCTTGGAGCAGGACCACGCCACAGGCAGGCGTTTCTTTAGATTCATAAAGGGCCCCATCTTTGCCAATATCCTCCTGGCCGATGAAATCAACCGTACACCCCCAAAGACCCAGGCCGCCCTCCTCCAGTCCATGCAGGAGTATAAGGTTACTGCCGGGGGGAATACGTATCCACTGGAACTCCCATTCCTGGTCTTCGCCACGCAAAACCCCATAGAGCAGGAAGGTACCTATCCCCTCCCTGAGGCCCAGCTGGACAGGTTTATGTTCCAGATAGACATAGACTACCCCTCCCAGGCAGAAGAGATGGAGATAGTCAGGACTACTACTGGCGCCTTCAGGCCCACGCTTACCAGGGTCTTTGGTCCAGAGGAGATTCGGGCCTTCCAGGAAATCGTCCTGAAGGTGCCTGTATCGGACCACGTCCTCTCCTATGCCGTAAGGTTAGTGAGGGCCTCGAGACCTACGGCTAAAGATGCCCCGGATTTTGTTAAGAAGTGGATAAGCTGGGGTGCAGGCCCAAGGGCCTCCCAGTATCTCATCTTAGGGGGCAAGACCCGGGCCCTCCTCCAGGGGCGCTATGCCGTTAACACGGAAGACATCCGCCGCCTCTGTCATCCTATCCTGCAACACAGGGTCATTACCAACTTCCATGCCGAGGCAGAGGGCATCTCCTCTCGGGAGGTTATTGATAAGCTCCTGGAGACAGTAAAAGAGCATGAATGAAGGGGTAGGGGCGACCCGGCGGGTCGCCCCTACAGACAATGCAGAGGATGAAAAAGCCAGAAGTAAAAACCTTTGACCCAGCCACCCTGAGTAAGATATCCGACCTTAGCCTCAGGGCACGCTATGTGGTGGAGGGTACCCTTGCGGGTATACATAAG
>DATETB010000249.1:0-3937 GCA_035283825.1 Candidatus Brocadiales bacterium
ACCCTGTCGGCACCCTCCAGCACCTTCTGACAGCACTGCCTCATCAGTTTCATTACGGAGTCCCAGTCCCCCTCCACGGTAGTGGTCATGTCATTGATTGCATAATTTAGCTTGCTTGCTTCTACCAGTTTCATCACCTCCGCTATTTGAGGGGTTAGGTGTGTGCTCTTTCCGATGGGGATTATCCTGAAATCGGCAAGCATGGTGACCTCCTTTTTGACGCCAGGTCCGCCTCAGGCGGAAACCGCCTCCTGATTACGGACTAAAAGACTAGATTAAATTTTGTGCCCGATTATACCTGAAAGGGCTAGCAATGTAAATGAGAGTGTATCCCGCCCCTATGGGACATATAGACAACCTTTTTTTCTTGAAAACTACCTGGCTTAAAAATAGAATTAGGTTTCTTTAGTTGTGAGATACATGATTCAATAAGAAACGTTTGATAAAGCGCCTGGTTATTAGTGGGGCATATCGTAACTTATGGACGTATCCATCATTATACCCGCCTTTAATGCAGAAAAAACCATAGACAGGACCATTGAGGCCTGTCTGGGTCAAGACTTTAATGGTTCACGAGAGGTCATCGTGATAGACGATGGCTCTGCGGATAACACTGGAAAGATAGCCCAGAGATACCCCGTAAGATACATTTATCAAGAAAATTCAGGGCCAGCCTCTACAAGGAACCAGGGTTGGAAGGCCAGTAAGGGCAGATTTGTATGTTTCACTGATTCGGACTGCATCCCTCAGAGGAATTGGGTAGAAAAACTCCTCAGAAATTATCAGGGGGATGAAAAGGTAGGGGCTGTAGGCGGCAGTTACCTGATAGCCAACCCCAGTAGCCTCCTGGCCACCTGCATTCAGGAAGAGATAACCCTCAGACACCTGGCTATGCCGCGGGAGGTCCGATTCCTGGGTTCCTACAACCTCTCCGTCAGGAACTCGGTCCTGGAGGAGACCGGGGGCTTTGATGAGGGCTACAGGAAGGCAAGCGGTGAAGACAACGCCCTCTCCTATAAGATACTAAAGCATGGTTACAAGATCCTTTTTGACAGAGAGGCCCTGGTCGCCCATTACCACAGAGAAAGCCTGGGTAAATACCTTAGGGACCAGTACACCCATGGGTTCTGGAGGGCCAGACTCTACAAGGAACACCCCAATATGGCAAGGGGAGATGACTATACCCGGTGGAAGGACGTCCTGGAGGTACCCATGAGCCTGCTTACTATGTCCATAATCCCCTTCTTATGGGCACCAGGTGCTGGCAAGATTGTCGTCTCGCTCCTGCTATTGAACTACCTCCTCCAGTTAGGGCTTGCCTTCCGAATATCTTGTAGGACCGGACGGCCTGCATGCATGTTGTTCTCCGTAGTAACCCTCTTGCGGGGTTTTGCAAGGACGCTGGGGTTCACCAAAGGGTTATGGGACGTTATTATCCGTTGGGCTGGAGTCTAGTTGCAGGGGCAATTCCCGCCTGAGGCGGATTGACATTCCTTTGGCATTTGAGCCTTGACATTTCTTTGAGGGCTCTGAAAAAGTCCATAAGCCCCATCAGTCTTTTCCCCCTCCCTAAGAGGGGAGAGAGGGCAAGGGCGACCCAGCTGGTCGCCCCTGCGGGTGTGTCCTTCCCCTCTAAAAAGTTGAAATCCGCCGTCCCTTCGGCTTCGCTCAGGGCAAGCTTTTGGGCGGGACCTGCCCCCTACATCTCCAGGGACATATCCAGGGCCTTTGCGGAGTGGGTGAGGGCACCAACGGAAATCCTGTCTACTCCAGTCCTGGCAATAATCTCTACATTTTCCAGGGTAACCCCTCCGGATACCTCTACCATCGGGGGATGGAGGGGGTTGGTATGGCGGATGCTTTTTACGGCCTTTGCTATCTCTTCCACAGTCATATTGTCCAGTAGTATGATGTCTGGTCTTGCGGCAATGGCCTCCTCCAGTTCCTCCGGGGTCTTCACCTCTACCTCTATTAACATCCACTGGGGGGCCTTCTCCCTGGCCAGTCGTACGCCCTTAGCCAGTGCCTGCCCAGCCCCCAGGGCCATAAGGTGATTATCCTTGATGAGTACCTGGTCATAAAGCCCCATACGGTGGTTCAGCCCCCCGCCCACCCTTACGGCGTATTTTTCCAGACTCCTCCACCCCGGGACCGTCTTCCGGGTGTCGTAGATTTTGGCATGATAATCCTTAATCTTCTCTGCAAATAGAGAGGTAAGGGTAGCTATCCCTGAGAGCCTCTGGATAAAGTTGAGGGCCACGCGTTCTCCAGATAGGATGCTCCTGGCAGGGCCAGAGACCTCCGCCAGGACCCTACCTGGCAGTACCCTCGCCCCCTCTGCCACCCTGGGACGAAAAGAGACCTTTTGGTTGATTCGTTGATATACCCTGCTGGCCACAAGAAGTCCAGCCACAATCCCAGTCTCCTTGGCCATTATCTCCCCCCTGGCCGCTTGCCATTCTGGGACAAGGCTGTCAGTGGTAACATCACCCCCGCCGACGTCCTCCCTTATGGCCATCTCTATGAGCTGGTCTATCTCCTGCAGGTCAAGGGGTTCAAACATGCAATCGCCATCCTCACAAAAGAAGGGACAGTGAACAGATTTCTACCTGCAAACTAGGGGGTAGGGGTTAGGGAATAAGGAAAAACCATTGTAAATTGGAAATTGGAAATTTTAAAATTTGCAATTTACAATTTACAATTTCTTTACTCCCTACTCCCTACCCCCTACTCCCTAGTAAGGGCATGGAGTTTATCCCTGAGGGCGGCGGCCTTCTCAAAATCCAGCCTGGCGGCGGCCGCCCGCATCTCCTCCTTCAGGTCATTAATATATTCCATCGTAACGTACTCTTCCTCCGTCTCGGCCACTACCTCCCTGGCATACCTCTTGGCCGCTACCTCCTCCTCAATGCCCTTTCTAATCTCCTTTTTAATGGTCCGGGGGGTGACACCGTGCTTCTTGTTGTACTCCATCTGGAGCTTCCTCCTGCGTCTGGTCTCGTCCATGGCCCTCTGCATGGAGGAGGTTACCTGGTCTGCATAAAGTATAACCTCTGCATTGACGTTCCTGGCGGTACGGCCCATGGTCTGGACCAAAGAGGTTTCAGAGCGTAGGAAGCCCTCCTTATCGGCGTCAATAATGGCTACCAGGGAGACCTCCGGGAGGTCCAGACCCTCTCTGAGGAGGTTGACGCCCACCACCACGTCAAACTTGCCAAGTCTCAAATCGCGCAGGATTTCCACCCTCTCAAAGGCGTCCAGTTCTGAGTGGATATACATCCCCTTAAGCCCCTCTTCCTGTATATACTCGCTCAGGTCTTCTGCCAGGCGTTTGGTAAGGGTGGTGACCAGTACCCTCTCTCCCTTTACGGCCCTCTGGCGGATTTGTCCCATGAGGTCTTTTACCTGGGTGCCGGCGGGCCTTACATGGATAATTGGGTCCACTAGACCCGTAGGTCTTATAATTTGTTCCACTACCTCTCCCTCACACTTTTCTAGCTCATAAGGGCCTGGGGTAGCTGAGACGTATAGCAACTGATGGGTCTTACCCTCCCACTCCACAAACTTTAAGGGGCGGTTATCAAGGGCAGAGGGGAGGCGGAACCCATACTCAACCAGGGTCTTCTTCCTGGCCTGGTCCCCATTGTACATGCCTCCTATCTGGGGGATGGTAACGTGGGACTCGTCCACGATGCAGAAGAAGTCTTCAGGGAAGTAATCTATAAGGGTATAAGGTGGTTCCCCGGTGTCCCTACCGCTGATGTGGCGGGAGTAATTTTCAATGCCATGGCAGTAGCCGGTCTCCACAAGCATCTCCATATCGTAACGTGCTCTGGCCTCAAGGCGTTGGGCCTCCAAGTGTTTTCCCCTGGAACGAAGGACCTCTAACCATTCCACTAGCTCCTTTTCAATGGAGGCCACTACCCCTTCTATCTTG
>DATETB010000250.1:0-10433 GCA_035283825.1 Candidatus Brocadiales bacterium
CTGCATATAAGGCCCTTGGAGAGATGTATCTGGCGTGGGGAGATGCTAGATTGGCCAGTGAGGCCTTTTGCAATGCCCAACAGCTATTTGCGAAGGGAGGAAACCTGGCAGAGGCGGCATTGTGTAAGAACTGTGAAGAAAGCATAACTTATTTTATTGCAGGTATGAATTTGCAAAATGACAGGAATCCCCAACAAGCCTTATACTACTACGGACTTGCGGCTGAGGCCACCTCCTTTAAATCTCCGCAGGTGTTGTACAGGATGGGTACCGCCTTTAGCGAGTGTGGGCGTTTTGTGGAGGCCATTAAAGAATACGAGAAGGCCCTTTCCCTCATGCCTGAAGATAGGGACACCAGATACAATCTTGCCCTTGCTTACAAGATGCGTGAGGATTACAAGAAGGCCAAGGACCTCTTGAAGGAGGTTATCCTTGTGGACCCCCAATGGCCATACGCACGCAAAGAACTGGGAAGGTGTTATATGTGTGAGGCCCAGGTCTACAAGGTAAAGGAGTCCCCGGAGGCGGAAGCGGAACTTTACGAGGCAGGTGTTTTGTTTCTGAAGGAGAGGAATATCAGTGAGGCAAATGCTTGTTTGGAGGAGATAGAGCATCTATGTGGGAAGTCGTCGGTCTCTTACAAAAAGCTGTCAAGAAAGATAAATGAGACGGTACTATGCAGGAGGGAGGCTAGGGCTTTATAGGAGGCTAGGACTTAGAGAGACTAAATACCTTTCTAAGTGTTGCAACATTGGTGTTGAAATTGCCTTCAGAATCATTATATAATGCACGCCCTGCCTATGGCGAAAAGGGGTCTCTATTGACAGGTGATAAGTACAGGATAGATGAGATAAACAGGTTCCTGTAGGATTTGAAAACCCCTTCCTTGCATGCAAACTTTATTTAACTTTGAGGGTCTCACTTTACAATTTAGCTGATTTTTACAGGGGACACAGAGGTTGTCTGATAACTACAATTTAAGGGTACAGGTTAAAAACGCCAATAGAGAGTTCCATGACCTGGTAGCCGACGTTTACGACCAGCTAGGTAGTAGGGAAGACATAAAATTCAAGACATGGCTGGGAGATAAGATTAGGAAGTTAAAGGGGTTAACCAGGGGGGAATGTCTCCTTGACCTTGGATGTGGAAGGGGTTTTGTGCTGGAAAGTGCCCAGGATGTTTTTCAGAATACCTGTGGCATAGACATCTCCCTCGGGATGCTCCAGAAGGTAAAGAGGTTTCGTGTCTTGTGTGGGGAGGTAGATTTCCTTCCCATAAAGACGGGGACGGTGGATGTGGTGGTTGCCATTGCCCTCTTACACCACCTCTGGGATTACGATAAGCTGTGTTCAGAAGTTTACAGGGTGTTGAGGAAGGGTGGAATTTTATATATAGACCAGGACCCCGACACGTGGTTTACGGCTCTATTTAGCTTGCCGCTGAGGATACACAAGTATTTCTTCGGTTCTTATAGGAAGTACAGTGAACTTAAAAAGGGGCTAACCCAGGACTTGTTTGCATCTGCCGAGGTACATCTATACGATGGGATTGATTCTGCTTCGGTACTGAAGAAGCTAAAGGAAAGCGGGTTCTCGTCCATAGAATGTAGTTATCACTGGACTGGCCCCTTTAGTTTTGTAAACAGGTTTTTGAGGGACAGGGGTTTCCCCCGGGGATTTGCACCGTATTTCAGGATTATGGCGGAAAAGTAATGACATTACACTTAGACAAAAAACCGTTAGAGAAAGACCTCATAGCAGTCGATTTAAAAAAGCTGGCGTACAGGATGAGAAGGCAGATTATAGATATGGCCGTGAGCGCAGGGGGGGGGCACATAGCCCCTGCACTATCGGCGGTAGAAATACTAATCAGCCTGTATTTTCGTATCTTAAGAATTAACCCTGAGGACTCACAATGGCCTGAAAGGGACAGGTTTATCCTGAGTAAGGGCCACGGCTGTTGTGCGTTGTATGCAGTCCTGGCCGAGAGGGGTTTTTTCCATAGGGATGTGCTGAAGACCTACTGCCAGGATGGTCATGCGATGGGGGGGCATCCAGAATACAACAACATCCCCGGAGTGGAGGCATCCACCGGCTCCCTCGGTCACGGGCTATCGATAGCAATTGGTATTTCTCTGGCCGCAAAGAATGACGGAAATACTTGCCGCAGCTTTGTGCTCCTGGGCGACGGGGAGTGTAACGAAGGCTCTGTCTGGGAGGCGGCCATGGCCGCCTCCCAGTTCCAACTGGATAATCTAGTGGCAATTATTGACTATAATAAACTGCTGGCTACCGGCTTTATTAAGGACGTGATGGCACTAGAACCCTTTGCCATGAAGTGGAAGGCCTTTGGATGGGAAGTAAGGGAAGTCAACGGACACGACATCAACGAGGTATCTCGCACGCTGAGCGAGGTTCCTTTTGTAGAGAAGAGACCGAGTGTGGTCATTGCACATACGGTTAAAGGCAAGGGGGTCTCTTACATGGAAAATAACCCTATCTGGCATTACAGGGTGCCTAATAAGGAAGAGCTCCTGCGGGCATATAAGGAGCTAAACGAAGGGTTACAGTCACTGACATGAGAAACGCCTTTGTCAAAGCTGTTTATGAGCAGGCGGGCAAAGACGATAGGGTTTACCTGCTGAACGCTGATATTGGAGCCTTTGTCTTTGACGATTTTAAGCGAGATTTTCCCAAAAGGTGCATTAACCTTGGCGTTGCCGAGGCCAACATGATTGGTGTAGCCGCAGGGCTGGCTTTGAGCGGCAAAGTCCCTTTTGTTTGCACCATCGCCCCGTTCGTTACCATGCGGTGCATGGAGCAGATAAGGGTGGACATGTGCCTGCAGAACCTAAACGTTAACATCGTAGGGGTTGGTGCAGGGCTGGCCTACGGCGTCCTGGGGCCTACGCATCATGCAATTGAGGATATTGCGATAATGCGTGCCCTACCGAATATGACGGTCATTTCACCGGGAGACCCGTGGGAGGCGTATGAGGCCGCTAAGGCGGCTGTAAGGCACGAGGGACCCGTGTATATCCGTTTGGCTAAGAGCGGGGAACCCAGTCTGGTAGAACACCGCCACAACGCCTTCCAGATAGGAAAGGGAGTGACCTTGCGGGAAGGGAAGGATGCCACTCTGATTGCAACGGGGTGTATGGTGAAAAATGCCCTCTGTGTGGCCCAAAAGTTGTCCTGTGAGGGTATAAATCTACGGGTGGTTAATATACACACGATTAAGCCAATAGACCACGACATAATACTGGAGTCTGCAAGGGATACAGGGACAATTTTTACCATGGAGGAGCACAGTATTATTGGAGGATTGGGCAGTGCGGTGGCAGAAGTCCTTGCAGAAGAATCTACTGAGAAGGTGCAGTTTCTTAGGATAGGATTTAAAGATACGTTCTGCGAAGTCGTAGGGTCTAGAGAGTATCTCTTAGCGAAACATGGCCTAGACGTGACCAGTGTTTCTAAGATGGTAGCTAATTACATAAGAGGTAGTTCCGTGCAGTAAAGCCCTCCCACAGCGACCTTCAGGACAAATGGGGGTTTTGACGTGGTCGTGTCGGACATTAGAGTTGAGGACAAAGACATATGAAAATGAGGTCTTGTAGAGCGTAGGGGCATTTGTATCGGCAGTTGTTACAGCACCACAGGATGGGCCATCTCCAGTACCACTGTGTTAAGGGATGCTTTTGTCATCAGTACGGATTTGACCTCAGAAGACATTAAGCGTGCACCAATTGACCAGATGAACGCTTTCCAAGCTACTTCTCACAGAGTCTAGCGTGCAGACCTCTGCTATACTATTCCTGACCTTTCTGATTTCTACCTTGGCCATTACATTGGAATTGTTACAGACGAGGATACTGTCTGCCCCCTACTGATATCACCTTGTATACTTTGTGATTACCATGTCCCTTCTTGGCATTGCGGCGGCCGGCATGTTTCTTTCCTGATGGGCGGCCTATCTAATGATTATGATTTGTGAAATCTTAATCCGGAGGGGTTTATCACGATGACAGAACAAGACAAAAGACGAGAGATATTGGAAGCGAATAGAAGGTTTTTTGATACGGTGGCAGATTCCTTCGCAGAGATAGATGCCTATAGGCTAAAAGAGACCGGGCAGTGGGTGGGTGACGAACTGAAGAAGTTGAGCCAGGAGGCGGGGAGTTCCGCACTATTGGACCTGGGCTGTGGTACGGGGCTTGCCATACAGGCAGGGAAGGGTTGCTTCAGGCACGTGTTTGGAATAGACTTATCCCACAAGATGCTCCGTGAGGTGAGTTCAGGTTCTAACGGTGCAGTGTGTGGTGATGCCGTATGCCTGCCTTTTAGGGCAGATTCCTTTAACGTAGTTGCCTGTGTTAGCGTCCTGCACCATCTTTTTGACCACCTGCCTGTGTTTCAAGAGGCCCATAGGGTCTTGAAAAAGGGGGGCCTTTTGTATGCAGTCCATGATGTAGACTCTGTCTTCATGAAGAGGTTCTACTGGCCTGCTAATTTGTACAGGCAATGTTTGGGTCTTAGTAAAAAGTTCATAGAGTCAAAGGAAGGTATTACCGAGGAGTTGTTGGAGCTTGCCGACTACCATGTTGCCAAAGGCATAGACACTAGGAAGCTTGCGGAGGAATTGCAGGAGGCTGGTTTTTCGGATGTCACTGCTGAATTCTATTGGAGGGGGGCAAACAGGCAGATAGACCTCCTTTTAAGGTTTTTCGGGGTCATGGGGAAGACACCACGGGGGCTTGCTCCATATTTTTCTGTTATAGCCAGGAAATAATCCAGGAGGTGTTGTCCCGTTGGACGTTTGGTCCACTGGAAAATAAAAACTGATCAGTTCAGGTACATGGCAACCAGGTTTATTGGCAAAGGGACATACCCCATGTCTATATCATCCACACAGTAACCCATAAAGACCTTGTTTTATCACCTCACTTGTGATACCTTTGCCTTCATGGCGCAAGACCTCGGGTGATGTCTTGCCAGATTTTCGTAGGCTTACGATAGTGTTTACTGAGGAGGATATTGTATATGCCTGTATCTAAGAAATCATTGCTGTTGGGTGTGGTAGCAATAGTAATTGTTATTGTTTATTTCCAGGTGCTGGGTACGAAGTGGAAGGACGTTAACATTAAATACTATGACGCCAAGGTATCTGCAGGCCAGGAATTTAATCCCACTTTGCTGGCAGGCACTGCGGGGTGCAGGGGGCGCAAGGCGCGTGCCTATTTTAATTACATTCGTGAGACTAAAAACATGGAGCACCCGGTAGTAAAGGCTTATCTAGACGGGAATATGGTAATTTCGCACAAGGAAAAGATCACTGGAGAAAGCGTTGAAGTATGGAAGCTCAGCGGCAGTTTAGACGGCGACATGATAGATGTTATACCTGGAGAAGGTAAGGTAGTAGAGGGCACTTCTCACAGTGTCAAAGGTTGGACTATTGAGTGGTGGAGGCACCCGACGAGCCCGGTAAAAGTCATTATTATCACTAACCCGAACGGTAAGAGCAGGACCTTTAGAATTGAGTGGAGTTCATAGGCTATGCACTCAGAGGATTTTATGCCGCCTAGCTCCCAGTACGGTCATTACGAGGCCGCCAAAGCCTGCCCTGCACCGTTCTGGTGCAGGGCCTGCCCTTGATCCACCTGAGGCGGATACCCCCTACCCCCTAGCCCGTAGTCCCTCAGGAAACTTCTCCCTCTACCTCTGTCTTCTTCCCTTCCCCTTTCTTTGCCTTTTCTGTTGATTCGGGAGGCGGCTCCGTAGATTTTCTGAGCTTTAAGGCAGGCACCTTCTTCTCGGGTTCTTTTAGCAGACCCTCCATCTTTATCTTCAGCCTGAGGTCGTTGGGGCTATCAGCGTAGGCCACCGCCGTCTCAATAGTTATAAGGCCCTTCTTGAAGAGTTCCAAAATGGCCTGGTCAAAGGTCTGCATACCCTCCTGTGTACCACGGGCCATGGTGTCCTTTAGCAGGTCAATCTCTTTCTTCAGTATAAGGTCTCTCACCCTTGCGGTGCCCAGGAGTATCTCCATCGCCGCTATCCGCTTACCGTCAATGCAGGGGACCAGCCTCTGGGAGACGACTGCCTTCAGATTGAGGGACAGGAGGAGATGTATCTGGTCTTGCTGGCTAGCAGGGAAGAAGGTTATTATCCGTTCTATGGCCTGGTTGGCATTGGTGCCGTGGAGGGTGGATAGACAGAGGTGTCCCGTGTCTGCAAAGGCCAGGGCTGATTCCATGGTCTCCCGATCCCTTATTTCTCCTACCAGTATCACGTCCGGTGCCTGCCTGAAGGCGTTCTTAAGGGCCTCGCCATAAGACTCCGTATCAAGGCTTAACTCCCTCTGGGTTACTATGGACCGCTTATGGGCGTAAATAAACTCTATGGGGTCCTCAATGGTGATGATGTGTCCTGAGGCGTTACTGTTTCTATGGTCAATCATGGCGGCCAGGGTGGTAGATTTCCCTGAGCCTGATGCCCCTACCACCATGACCAGTCCCCTTTTGGCCATGACAATGTCTTTCAGATTGCTGGGGAGACCCAGTTCGTCTATACTCTTTATAAAGAATTTTATCTGTCTTATTACCACACCTATGGAGCTCCTCTGGAAGAAGCAATTTACCCTGAACCGTCCCACCTGGGAGATACTATAGGAGAGGTTCATCTCGTGCTTCTGGAGGAATTCGGCCTGCTGTTTCTCGCTGAGGAGGGAGAAGGCCAGGAATTTGGTGTCCTCCGGCTGGAGGGGTTCTCCCATGGGTTCTGTCTTGCCCATTATCCTGTAGGTGGCGGGGGCGCCGGCCACCAGGTAAAGGTCTGAGGCGTCCCTCCGCACCATCTCTTCCAAAAGGGGTTCAACTTTCAACGTGTGTCCTCTAGAATCAGGTATCAGCTATCAGCAGTCAGCTTTCAGCTATCAGCAATCAGCAACCAGCAATCTTGCTGATTACTGACTACTGATTGCTGACTGCTGACCTGCTGACCCCTGCCATGCTCAGCCCTATCCTTCGAATTCTTCCACAGGTTCCATCAGGCTCCTCATTACCTCCGGACCGCTCAGGAAGGGGAGTATGGTCTCTTTCTCCACCAGGTCCTTCTTGTAGAGTTCTACCAGGGCGAAGTCCATGGTCTGCATCCCATATTGCCTGCTGGTCTGCATGGTTGCAGTAATCTGACTGCCTTTGCCCTCCCTGATGAGGTTCCTTATGGCAGGTATACCCACCATTACCTCTACCGCAGACACCCTCCCCCTGCCCCCCTTGCGCTTGAAGAGGAGCTGGGAGATTACGGCCGTGACCGCCTCAGAAAAGACAGTCCTTATCTGGGCCTGTTGAGAAGGCGGGAAGACGTCCACGATACGGTTCACAGACCTGGCGGCCCCTGAGGTGTGGAGGGTGGCAAAGACCAGGTGCCCGGTCTCCACCGCCGTCATGGCCAGGCTTATGGTCTCCAGGTCACGCATCTCTCCCACCAGTATGACGTCCGGGTCCTCCCTCATGGCTGCCTTCAGGGCCGCAGCGAAACTGTAGGTGTTGGGACCCAATTCCCTCTGGTTAATCAGACAGTTCTTGGGTTCATACGTGAATTCTATTGGGTCCTCAATGGTTATGATGTGAAGCCTCTCCCGTTGGTTGAGGTGTTCTACCATGGAAGCCAGGGTGGTAGACTTCCCACTGCCCGTGGGGCCAGTGACCAGTATCAGCCCCCTGAGGCGGTTGGTAAGGTCTTTTACTATGGGGGGCAGTCCTAGAGACTCCAGGGACGGTATCTTATCTGGAATGGTCCTGAAGACTATGGCCTCCCCTCTGGACTGGACGAAGACGTTTACCCTGAAGCGCCCCACCCCTTTATAGTTAAAGGAGAGGTCTAGCTCGTGCTTTTCTTCAAAAATCTTGCGCTGGCGGTCGTTCAAGATGTCGTACAGGAGGGTATGCACGTCCTCTTTCACCATCGGGGGCGCATCCACCTTTCTTATGTCTCCGTCCACCCTGATTATGGGTGGCTCCCCCGCACTCAGGTGGAGGTCTGAGGCCCCTTCCTTCTTGGCAAACATGAGCAATTCGCTTATATCTATGGGCATTTTCTCACCTCTTTGCTGATAGATACGCCCGACCCCGTACCAAATATTTTATTTGTTCCCAAGGTAACTGGGCCAAAAGGCGTAAACCCGCACCTTTCTAGAGTCTTAGAAACTACACACCTTGAGCTAATCTTGTGCCAATTTTACCGCAATACTCAAATTACTTCAAGTATTGGTATCCTGGGCTTTGGACGAAAGTTGGGTTGTTGTTATAGTAGCCCTAAGGCAACAAATCCCGTTGGAAGGCTACAAAATTTGTAGTCTTCCAGTCTGTGGGGGGGACAGCCGTGTAAAGGGTTCCCCTTTTATAAGTCGTTATTTTGCAGATGTTACACCAGTCCAGAATTTTTTAGGTAGAAATGGCACGATTATTGAGATAGGTCTTCTCAGGGTTTAGGGCAGCCAGGTAGGTCTGCCCCTACAGAGGATAGCCTGAATGGGGTTTTCAAGAGAGGATACCAAAAAAACAACAATGGTTTTTGGACGGTGGGAGATAGTTGTCCTCGTAACAATCGTTGGGTTGGCCGCAAGCACCATTACCCTTACCATCAATAAGTGTATGACAGGTGGGAAAAATGGATTGTCAGGGTGGGAGATTAGAGACAACTCAATGACTGGTACTGTCATAGGCACCTTCTATGATAATCTGCGGGAAGAAAATGTGTGGATATGCGGACCTGACGAGGCCGTCTCCCATGTCAAGATGGCCCTACGGGATAGGGAGTAGGCCATGCACCACATAGGGTGCATGGCAGGCCGTGAACCACGTAGGGTTCGCGGCAGGGAGTAGGGCTTGCCCTGCACCCTTGTGGTGCAGGGAGTATAAAAAAATTTTGTAAACCGGTTCAGTGAACCTGGTACAGTATGTGGTCTTAAGGTGGTTGGTTTCCGTTTAGAAACGTTTAGAAAGGAGAATGTCATGATTAAGAAGCTGAGTAAGAGCGGTGGCTTCACGCTGATAGAGATAATCATCGTGTTGGCCATCATAGGGATGTTGGCTGGCATCCTGGCCCCTACCATGGTTAAGTACGTACAGAGTGCTAAACTAAGGAGGTCGACGGAAGACGTGAAGATGATTGGTACTGCCGTAGGCAACTTCTACAACGACCTGGGTGAGTGGCCCGTCTGGAGGGCTGGCAATGCCATGACAGGCGCTGGTACTACTGCCACTGCCTGGAGTGTCCTCAAGTTCGGCGCTATTGATACGACTACCGGTGCTGTCACCAGTCCCGACGCTACCGGCGGCGCTGGCTGGACCACCGCCTTACTTACTGGTGTAGACCAGACCAGTGGGGCGACGCATCTCTGGATGAACGACCCCAATGCCGACGGGGCCTCAGGTGCCGCCGCTGACTATCCTAACAACGTCACCGATCCCACTCTGAAGTACGCCTGGAGGGGTCCCTACATTGAGCAGTTCCGTGCAGACCCCTGGGGGAATAACTACCTGGTCAATACAATAGAGGTATGGCCAGGCAGTGAGCAGGGAAATGGCGTGTGCTACGTCATCTGTGCCGGACCCAACAAGATATTGGAGACGACCTACGCCCAGGCTGGTCCGAACATGATAGTGACCGGAGACGACATAGTCTTCCGTATAAAGTAGTCTAGTATGGTGTATCAATGTTGAAAATCCGCCTCAGGCGGGATGCACCTATAGTTAGGTCCGTATCCTGGGGCAGGCAGTTACCTGCCCCAGGATTTTAGCATGGAATAGAGTAGTAGTCCCATGCAAACCTTTTCAGTGGAGGAAACGAAGATGAATAAGACGTCTAGGGTATTCGGCAGCCTGGTGTTGCCTGGAGTTGTGGTCCTGTCAATAGGGTTGTTGTTTGCCCTCCCAAATCTTTCTTTGGCGCAGAGGGGGATAGGTTGGCCGGCCCTTCCTGATGCCGGGACGCCACCTGTTCTTACTCTTAAACCTTTAGAAGTAGAGCCGTCTCCCGCACCTGTGGACGATGTGAAGAAGGCAAAGAAGGTAGTGGAGGCGCCAGCGTCCCCAGTAGTGACAACCACACCTTCGGTAGTGACGCCCACACCTTCGCCTTCAGAGGATAAAGGAAAGAAGGATGATGAGGTAGCTAAGAAGGACGACGACGATGGCAAGAAGGCAAAGAAGGACGATGACGACGATAAGGGTAAGAAGGCAAAGAAGCACGATGATGATGACGACCATGGGAAGAAGGCAAAGAAGGACGATGACGACGATAAGGGCAAGAAGGCAGAGAAGGACGATGACGACGATAAGGGTAAGAAGGCAGAGAAGGACGACGACGGCAAAAAGAAGAGTTAGCAGCCATCAATTGGGGGCGGTGGAGTTTGTTCTGCCAGGGTAGGGG
>DATETB010000251.1:0-8343 GCA_035283825.1 Candidatus Brocadiales bacterium
AAACAGAGCAGGAGGAGGTAATAAAAGAGGCCATGCCCCCTTTCCGGCCCTCTGTGAGGGGGCTTCTCGTGGACTGCAGGAGTTTTTATCCTATGCGGGGGCGGAGACTCTTGTTCCATCTGAACCTACCCCTTTCATAAATGCTGAGACCTCTGCAAAAGTCACTACAGCACCATGTGTCATTCTGAGCGAAGCGAAGAATCTAGTTTTTTAAGAGGTCTCATACGCAATTATATACTGTTAAGGTCAACCTTTCTCTCAATTACTACGTCCCCTATCACGCAAGCCCTCTTATCTTGGGAGTGGACAAGATTGAACCTGACGGATTGTAGGGTTTCACGCCTTCCTAAGCAAGGATATTTTTTGCCCCTTACAGGCCATAGACTCTTTGTAGAGTAAACTTTTTCAATTGACAATCGGGCTTGACTGTAGCTATATAGTAAAAAACCTTTAGGGTCATTGTTGGGGCAGGCCGTCAGGTCGCCCCTATAGAAAGGCAGACTTTTCAGTGGGAACCCTCCTTTTTGAAATTGGCACAGAAGAGATACCCTCGGGTTATATCTCCCCCGCCCTGAGGCAGATGGAAGGGCTTTTCAAGGAAGGACTCAGGGAGAACCGTCTTGGACGTGCAGAAGTGGTTACCCTGGCAACGCCCAGGCGACTGAGTCTTTACGCTGAGAGGATACCAGAGAGGCAGCCCCCCCTGGTGGAAGAAATACAGGGCCCGGCCGCCAGGGTAGCCTTTGATAAGGAAGGACAGCCTACAAAGGCCGCATTGGGTTTTGCGAAGGCCCAGGGGGTAGAACCCAACGAACTAAAGATAAAAGAGACCCCGAAGGGGGCCTACGTCTTTGCCGTCAAGACCCATGCAGGGGAGGAGACCATGAGGCTCCTTCCTGCCCTCCTGACTACAATGGTCCGTTCCCTGGGTTTCCCAAAAAGAATGAAGTGGAAGGGGCCTGGCCTCCTCTTTGCCCGCCCCATACGCTGGATAGTGGCCCTACTGGACCAGGATGTAATCCCCCTGGAGCTTAACGGCATAACCAGTGGGAGGACCACCTTTGGCCATCCTTTCCTCTCTGGAAAGGGTCTTTCAATAAAAAGGGCAGATTTGGATACGTACAAGACGACCCTCAGGGAGGAAAAGGTACTGGTAGACGTAGAGGAACGGAAGGTCCTCCTCAGGGAAGGCATTAACAAGATACTTGCACAGCACGGCTCCAAACTAAAGGACGAGGGGCTTTTGGAGGAGGTAACCTTCCTGGTGGAGTACCCGTGTGCCGTAGAGTGTGCCTTTCCGGAGGAGTTCTTAAGGGTCCCCCAGGAGGTAGTAGAGACAGTAATGAAGGAACACCAGAGGTATTTCCCTGTGGAGGATGCCCAGGGGAGGCTACTGCCCAGGTTCGTGGTGGTGACCAACAGAGGGCCTCTGGAGTCAGCCTCTTGCATAGAGGGGAATGAGAGGGTGCTAAAGGCGAGGCTGGCAGACGCCAAGTTCTTCTGGGAGGAAGACCGTAAGATCTCTCTCTGGAAGAGGCTGGAGGGGCTCAAAGATGTGGTCTTCCACGAGAAGCTGGGGAGCTATTGGGAGAGGGTGGAGAGGATAGACCGTCTATCGAGTTACCTGGCCCTGAGGCTGGGACTGGGGACTGCCGAAAGAGAGACCCTCCACAGGTCCGCCAGGCTGTGTAAGGCCGACCTCCTGACCCAGATGGTGGGGGAATTCCCAAAACTTCAAGGGGTGATGGGCTACCACTACGCCAGGGAAGAGGGGGAAAGAGAGGAGGTGGCCAGGGCCATCCTGGAACACTACCTCCCCCGCTTTGCAGGTGATAGGCTGCCGGAGACCCAGTTAGGTGCGCTACTGAGCCTTGCCGACAAGTTTGACGCCCTTTGCGGTTGTTTCTCCATTGGCCTCGTGCCCACAGGCTCCCAAGACCCTTATGCCCTGAGGCGTCAGGCCCAGGGCATTATCCGTATCCTGGAAGATAAAAAACTTAACCTCAACCTCTCTCTGAAGGACTCCCTGGCGGCCGCCCTGGAAAATTTCCCCGGCAGGGGTACCACACTCCAGGAACTCCTGGAATTCTTCAGGGACAGACTCTACCAGACCTTCCTGGAGGAGGGATACCGTTACGACATCATTAATGCCGTGCTGGCGGCAGGCTTTGACAATATAGCCGACTTCTCCAGGAGGCTCGGGGTTATTTCCCGCCTCTCACAGACCCACGAGTGGCAAGGACTGGTTACAGTGGTGGAGAGGACCTTTAACATAGGCAAGAAGGCTGCGGCCACCGGGGAGGTGGAAGAGGCACTCTTGCAGGAAAAAGAGGAGCGGCAACTCTGGGAGCTTTATCAAAGACACAGGGACAGGATATTATCCCTTATAGATAAGGGGCAATACGAAGAGGCCTCTATGGAATATCACACCTCATTTGCCCAGGCCGTACATACCTTTTTTGATAAGGTCTTCGTGAACGTAGAAGACCAGAGGCTCAAGAACAACCGCCTCCTCCTCCTGAAGAACATAAATGAATTATACGCCACAAGGATAGCCGACCTGGCCCAGATAGTGCCACCAGGGGACGGGGAGAAATAAGGTAGGGGCACGGCGTGCCGTGCCCCTACACCGGAAACAGCATGGAAGAACTAATACAATCCTTTTTAGACTACCTTTCCCTGGAATGCAGCCTCTCAAAAAATACCATCTTGGCCTATAGGAACGACCTGACAAAATTTTCTGCCTTCATGAAGACGTGGGGTCTCCGCCGCCCCCAGGACGTCCAACCCGAACACCTGAACACCTTCATGTCCTCTGAAAAGGAGGGCGGTCTGAGCGTAAACAGCATCTGCCGGAACCTGGTGGCCATTAAACAATTCTACAAGTACTTGGTGCTGGAAGGGAAACACCAGAAGGACTCACTTGCAGTGGTGGATTCGCCAAAGCTATGGAAGCGTCTGCCTGGGGTGCTCCACTGGAAAGAGGTGGAAAAGCTCCTTAGCGTATCTCCTTCCCCCGCCCCCCTGGGGTTGAGGAATAAGGCATTGCTGGAGGTGCTCTATGCTACAGGGGCCAGGGCCTCAGAGGTAACCACCCTGAGGTTAAAAGACGTGGACCTGGAGGCCGGATACCTCCGCTGTAAGGGTAAAGGAAATAAGGAGAGGATAGTTCCCATTGGGTCCCAGGCCCAGGAGTCCCTGAAGAGGTATCTATCGGAGGCAAGACCTCATCTGGGTGGCCCTGCCACCTCAGGCGGGAGTGGCCCTGCCACCAACCCCAGTAAAGGTTCAAGGGTTCAAAAGTCCAGAGGTTCAAAGGTTCAAGTAACGGGGGCCGCTCCCGACAAAGTAGATTGGGACGGTCCAGTGTTCTTGAGCAGGCTAGGTCACCCACTCAGGCGTGAGGACGTCTGGCGTATAGTCAAGACCCATGCCAGGAGGGCTGGCATAAAGGCCATCTCCCCCCATGCCCTGAGGCATTCCTTTGCCACCCACCTCCTGGAAAGGGGGGCCGACCTCAGAAGCGTCCAGGAGATGCTGGGCCATGCCTCTATTGCCACCACCCAGGTCTATACCCACATAGACCGCCAGCACCTGAAGACTATACACAAACAATTTCACCCAAGGGGTTAGACCTTGAAAGGACCGATTTTGCCTGTGGTGCCACCGCCCCTTAAAAGGGCACTATTTGCCTCCTTTATCCTCTTTATCTCCTGCCCTATTGTCCTTTTCGCAGACAACGGCCAGGTCAAAGACGTCATCCTGTTCATAGGCGACGGCATGGGGCAGGCCCACGTCCTGGCTACCAGGGTGTTCGCCAATGGACCTGAGGGGAGGTTGAATATGGAGTGTTTAGAACATTTTGGCTACGTTACGACATATTCCGAGGACTCCTTCGTTACCGACTCTGCTGCGGCAGGTACCGCCATAGCCACAGGCCACAAGACCGGTAATAGCATTATAGGGCAAGGGAGGCATGGGCAGGAGTATAAGAACGTCCTGGAGTTAGCCAGGGAGATGGGAAAGGCCACGGGACTGGTGACCACCACGGAGGTAACCCATGCCACCCCGGCTGCGTTTGCTGCCCATGAGTCCCATAGGGAGGAGGCTAAGGCCATCGCCCTGGATTACCTTGACGGCGTCCAGCCAGACGTCATCCTGGGAGGCGGGGCGTGGGTCTGGACGCCAGACTTACTGGAAGAGGCCAGGAACCGGGGCTATACCACCGTCTCCACCAAGAAGGAGATGGATACTCTGGATTCCACGAAGTCAAAAAGACTCCTGGGTCTCTTCGCCCGCAACCACATGGCCTTTACTACGGAACGGGGTAGTGAGGAACCTTCCTTGAGGGAGATGGCCTTAAAGGCCCTGGAAATCCTTAGAAGAGACCCCGATGGGTTCTTCCTGATGGTAGAGGGGGGCAGGATAGACCATGCGGGGCATAATAACGACCTGCGGTGGTTAGTCCATGAGGTGTTAGATTTTGATGAGGCCATAGGGGCGGTAAGGGCAGGACTGGGGGACCAGAACGACGCCCTTCTTATAATTACCGCAGACCATGAGACGGGCGGGCTAGCCGTTGTAGGCCCAGGCGGACACTTGCCCGGCAAAGGGGAGATGGTGGAGGTGCGATGGGCCACCAAGGGGCATACGGCGGCGGACGTCCCTATATGGGCCCAGGGCCCCGGGGCTGAGGCCGTAAGGGGGAGGATGGACAATACCGAGGTCTTTAGTTTGGTAAAGGAGGCCCTGGGGGGTGATAAGGAGTAGGGACACGGCATGCCGTGCCTCTACACAGTTACTATCCTGTTTTTCCCCTGGGCCTTGGCCTGGAACATGGCCTGGTCAGCCCTATGGAGTAATTTCTCGCTATCGTCATCATGGTCCTTGAGGGTAGCCACTCCAGCGCTGAAGGTAACGTGAACCGGTCCAGGGTCATCCCCTCCCGCAGGGTCCTTAGGGAGGAAAGGCTTTGAGCCAAAACCCTGGAGTATCCTTTCGGACACGGTCAGGGCCTGGAGGGTACTGCTCTCCGGGACAATTAGAAGGAATTCCTCCCCTCCATATCGGCAGGCGGTGTCAATCTTATCTCTTATATTGTTTAAGACAGCCACGGCCAGGCCCTTCAAGACCTTGTCTCCCTCCGGGTGCCCGTAGCGGTCGTTGTATTTTTTGAAGTTATCTATATCAATGAAGACTACGGAGAGGAGGTGGTGGAAACGTTTTGCCCTGGCTATTTCCTCCTCTAGTTTGACACTCAGGTAGCGTCGGTTGAACAACCCTGTGAGGGCATCCGTAAGACTCAATTGTTCAAGCTTTTGCTCTTTTTGCCTTAACTCTTTCCGCATCTCCTCAAAGGCATTGGCAATCTCCCCAAATTCATCGCCGGTCTTTAACCCTATCGGTTTGCTCAGGTCCCCTCCTGCCATAGTCCTGGTAGCCGAGACCAGCGTCCCCACGGAGTTGATAACGGTGCGTCCCATGGTTATTACCAAAAGAATGGACAGGAGGATAGTTGTGGAAGGGACGGCCAGAGAGACACATTTACCGATGTCCTCCGTCCTATTTACCTTGGCCGTGACCTTTTCTGCATGAATCGTGTGGCTGTTTACGAGTACCTCTACGTTCCTTGAAATCTCCCTGATGTATTGGTCTAACTTAGCGATTACCTCTGCATTCTTTTGAGGGTTTTCTTCCTTCGCCAATAACCCCTCCAATAAGGGTCTAGCTTTGTAGAAATAGGAGGAGATGACCTCTACCAGCTTCAATTCATCTCCAGGGAGGGGCTGGTTCAGGAGGGAAGAGAACCTTTCTTCCAGTAGTAGGGTACTGAAGTGAAAGAAGTCCTTACCCCCTTCCCCAGAAATGACGGATTCTGCGGAGGTCACCCATTGACGGGTCTTTGCCCTGAGGTCTTCTATCATGGCGGAATATTTGTTAACCTTTTCCAGCTCAACCGCGTTCCGTCTCATCCATAGGATGGAGAACCCCCCCGCTATCCCCATGCCCGCCACCAGAAAGACCACCACCCCCAGGGTTATTCCCATTTTATACACTAACTTCAAGTATAGCTCCTCCCTTGGTCCCCATCTTGCACACCCCCTTTATGGCCCCAATATAAACAATCTCTCTCTCCAGTCAAGGAAAATACCTCATTCTGCATTCCGCACTCTGCAATCTGTAGCGATATACCCCATGGAAGGGACTCTTGACAAGGGGAGGGATAAGTGCTAATCTCTTTCTGCCTTCCTCTTATGTTTTCCAGCCCCAAGTATATAAATAGCTTAATCTGGCCGGGGGTTTTGTTTTCTAAGAATGGACTCTATAGCCGTACTGAGAAGAAAAGTAAAGGATAGTCTGCGGTTTGCCTTTCTAGAGGGGGCACCTGCGGGCATAGCCCTGGGGATAATGGACAACTTCGTAAACCCCCTGGCCGTGGCCCTGGGGGCCAGCAACGTCCAGATAGGCGTACTGAACTCCCTGCCCAGGCTTTTTGTCTCTCTATCCCAGTTGAAGACGGCGGATTTGGTGGAGAGGGTTGGCTCAAGGAGGCGGCTGATAGTGCCTGCGGTGTTCCTCCATGCCCTATCCTTCCTCCCCATCGCCCTCATGCCCTTTTTAGTGGCAAGTACCGTCCTTTCACCAGGAGTAGCCCTGCCACTGCTAACGCTCGGATACGTGTGGTGCATGGTCTCTGCCCATTTTGCTGGACCTGCCTGGGGGTCTATGCTGTCTGACCTCGTGCCTGTGAGGAGAAGGGGGAGCTATTTCGGGAGGCGGGATAGGTTACTGGGTTTCGTCTCCGTCCTCAGCGTCTTCCTGGCAGGTTATTACCTGAACTGGAGGGAGGCATCCGCCTCAGGCGGACTTCTGACAAAAAAGGAGGCGGCCCTTTTCGGATTCTTCGTAGTCTTTCTGGTGGCCGGGTCAGCCAGGACAATCTCAGGTTACCTCATGACCCTGATTTATGAGCCGCCTCTGAGGATTAAAGAGGAGCATTATTTCTCCTTTTGGGACTTCCTGAGGCGGGCCCCGGAGGGCAACTTCGGGCGTTACGTGGCCTTTGTGGCGGTAATCCATTTTGCCGTCTTAATGTCCGGTCCCTTTTTCTCCGTATTCATGCTCAGGGACCTTGAGTTCTCCTATCTTACTTATTCAGTGCTGGTGGCCGTAGCACACACATTTGCCCTCCTTTCCGGCCCCTTCTGGGGAAAGTACGCCGATAAGGTGGGGAACCTGAAGGTGCTGAGGATTTGTTCCTGTATCTTACCCTTTCTACCCATCCTGTGGGTATTTTCCCAGGACGTCCGTTACCTCTTTTTTGTCCAGATACTCAGCGGTATAGGCTGGGGAGGGTTTAACCTCTGTTCCGTAAATTTTGTTTACGAGTCCGCCATCCCCGAAAAGCGGACCAGGTGTGTGTCCTACTACAGTGCCACAAACGGCATAGCAGCCTTTGTTGGTACCCTTCTGGGGGGGGTTCTGGCCAATCATCTCCCCCACCTCATGGGCTACAGGCTGCTGTTTCTCTTTTTACTCTCAGGGATCCTTAGGGCGCTGGCGGGGGTATTTCTCCTCACAAGGGTAAAAGAGGTAAGGGGGGTAGTAGAGCCACTCCCGACAAAACCAGTCAGGCCAGGATCCGGGCCTGAGGCGGTATCCGCCTCAGGCGGACCGGGCATCGGGGAGGGGTCCTCAGGGTGATAAAGGCCCTCCTTATCTTCCTCGTTACCTACCTTATTATTTCCGCACAGCGGATTAGCTGGCCCGCCTTAGGCGGGTTGGATAGGCCCACGGGGGCACTCCTGGGGGCGGTGCTCATGGTGAGCCTTGGGGTGATGACCATGGAGGAGGCGTACAGGGCCATAGACCTTAACACCATCGTGCTACTACTGGGGATGATGATAATCGTGGCCTGTCTGAAGGCAGCCAATTTCTTTGAATATCTTGCTTATATCCTGCTGAGATGCTCTCACAGCGCCACCGGCCTCCTCTGTATGGTCAGTCTCTCCAGTGCCGTACTCTCCGCCCTCTTTATAAATGATACCATCTGCCTCCTCTTTACCCCCCTGCTCCTCTCTGCCCTGAGCAAGACCCGCCTTAATCCTGTACCTTTTCTTATTGCCCTGGCCACTTCTTCCAATATTGGCAGTGTGGTTACGTTGACGGGAAACCCCCAGAACATGATTATTGGGGTACTCTCAGGCTGGGGCTACTGGAATTATTGCTTACACCTGTTGCCCGTGGGTTGTATAGCACTGATATTAAACGTGGCGGTAATATATCTCTTTTTCCATAAGGACCTGGCTAAAAAGGGCCTGGACCATCTGACCCCCTCTGAGC
>DATETB010000252.1:0-2882 GCA_035283825.1 Candidatus Brocadiales bacterium
AGTCGGGCAGAGAGATAACCCTTTACGGCCGCGCCCACCGCCTGGGCCTGAGCGGGCTGACGCTGGTAGTGGACGAGATAGAGATTGGTAAGAAGTAGTTTCTTACCATTAAGTTGCGAGTCTACGCAGGCTGAAGCCTGCGGCTACGATTATCACGCAGGCTAAAGCCTGCGGCTACGACTGTCCACTGTCTTTATTATTGCCTTCAAAAAGTCAGGGAGGTCTGAGGGGCACCGGGAGCTTATCATGCTACCGTCCACTACCACCGTCTTATCCTCATACAAGGCCCCGGCATTCTGGAGGTCGTCCTTTATGGCAAAGAAGCAGGTCATTTTCTTACCCTTCACTATTCCTGCCGAGATGGGCACCCAGGCCCCATGGCAGATAGGCGCCACCACCCTGCCCGCCTCTCCCATTGCCCTTACCAGCTTCAACACTGATGGGTAACGCCTGAGCTTATCGGGGGCGTAACCGCCGGGTATGACCACCCCATCAAAGCCCTTCCAGTCCACGTCCTCCACCTTGCAGTCCGCCTCCATAGGGTAACCCTTCTTGCCGTGATAAACTCTCTTTTCCGGGCCAGCCACTACCACCTCCATCCCCTCCTCAAGGAGTCGCAGCTTGGGATACCACCCTTCCAGGTCCTCATACTCGTCCTCTATCAGGATTAGTACCCTTTTCCTTTTTTCCATCTTACCGCCTGGTTATCACAATAAGAGACCCCTGCGAAACCCCTGTTTATTGGACTCAATCCGCCTGAGGCGGATAGTCTATATTCCCTACTTTTCCCTCGCAGGCTAAAGCCTGCGGCTACTACCTATTCCCTTTATTGGAAATTAGAAATTGGAAATTTTAAAATTTTCAACTTCCAATTTACAATTCATTACCCCGTATCCCCTACTCCCTACTCCCTGGCTTCAGGTGGCCTGAGTTCAAGCTGACCCAGCCGTATCAGGCTCTCCAGGTCTTCCACATCTTTCGGTGATACCTTTTCAAAGAGGGAGCGTGTGGCCTCCAGCATCTTTTCGTTTGCCTGTCCGAGCATGCGGGCTACGTCGGCAATATCCTGGAGCCTGCCTGATTGGAATTTCATCAATACCAAATAAGGCAAGGGCAGGACGGGTAGTCCCTGCGGGTCACGATTTTGTTGGGCCTCTAAAATCCCTTGTGTATACCATGCCTCGGGGCGTTCCAATACATCTACTGGCACGTTATCAGGAGAGAGCCATGATGAGCCACCGGCTAACAGTTCACATTGATACCTGAAACCTGCCCCTTTGAGCCTACTGCGGACTGCCTCTGCATCCTCCCTCCTTATCACGATATCCAGGTCTCTTGTCACCCTCTCAGGCATATAAAGTCTTGTAGCCACCGCACCAATCACTGCCCAGGGGATGGGGTGAAGGATGGGTGTTAGGTCTGGGAATTTCACCTGCGCCGTCCTTTCCCTTAGAAAGACGAGTGTGCTGCCACTTCCGGGTTGCTGGTGTCGCCACGCAATATCTATGAGGGTCTTTCTAGTCTTTTCATGCGTTTTCATATACAGGCCATCACTTTACACGGTTTTTAATTATCCAATAAAGGACAACTTTGTCAACCAGATTTGACTGGAAGTATTCACTCCAGCTTCTCCTCCCACCTGTTCCTCTTGAGTCTCTCTACGAGGGCCTTGATGTCCTCCTCCGGCCAGCGTAGGTAGAGACCATATTTTATGGGGGCAGGGAACTTGCCCTTTTCCACCCAGTTCCTGATGGTGTAACGGCTGACACCAAATAGCTCACAGACCTCTTTTACCTTCAGAAAACGTGTCATCTCTTCTCCTCCTTCGGTTATAGCCCAGGTGCTCTGCCACCTGGGCTTACCGCCTCCTACCCATTAACAGATACAATAGACTCCCCTCCAGCTCTAGTATCTCCTCCAGATACCCATCGTCATGGGCGATGATGTCCTCCACCAGGGACTCCCTTGAACTGTACTGCTCCCCCCTGAGGACATAGAGTTCCTCCAGTGACTTGCGCATCAAGACCTCTTTTAGTTGCTGATAATCCATTCTTTAGACTCTAGACTTTAGACTTCAGACTACCGACTTCTAACAACCGGCCACTGATTGTCAAACCCCCAGCTTGGCTATTGACTATTTGTAGAGAATTAAGTAAAGTGGTGGCAGAAGTGTATTAGACATTAAGATTCTGCACCACCACACAAGCCAAAACGCTTAATATTGGCTAAAATAGTCAAATATGGCTAAATTGTCAAGCTAAATTTGTAAATATTTTGCTAGTTATGGCTATATAGGTACTTATGAAGGTAGGCAAAAAACTTAGATTACTCAGGGCGGAGAGGGGATGGACCAAATCTGGCGCGGCCAGGGCGGCAGGGATACCTATCTCCAGTTACAGGAACTACGAGAGGGAGGACCTGAAAAAGCTGGCAGGAGAGGTGGCCCTGAACCTGGCAAGGGCCTACTGTGTTACTGTAGAATACCTCCTGAACGACAGCAAGGACTTTCCGCCCAATCCAGGGGACAGGATAACCAAGGAGGGGGCAGGAGGTAATCTATCTAAGGTTCTCCACGGTGAATTCCTTGGGGGTCCGCCTAAAGAGGAGGCCGTAGGTAAGACAGGTGCTACTGCACAGACACCCGGCGGCAGGACTATACAAACGAGGCTTCCAGGGTTTATCGTTCCGCTGCAAAACATCCCTGTCGTAGGCTATGTGGCGGCAGGGGAGACGGAGATTGCCTACGACGATGCTGGTCTGCCAGTGGGTGGGTCAATAGATGAACTCCTGGAGAGGCTCCCTGACGTCACTGATGAGCATGCCTATGGGCTCACCGTAAGTGGCAACAGTATGTTGCCGGGCTACCCCAGGGGGACAAAGGT
>DATETB010000253.1:0-4860 GCA_035283825.1 Candidatus Brocadiales bacterium
GGGGTTAGGGAGCAGGGAATAGAAAAGGAAGGGACAAGGCAAAAAAGCTTTTTCCTGGCTATTAGCTACCAACAGATGTCTACTCCAAGAATCCTAGTTGTAGATGATGACAAGAACTCCCTTAGCGGGCTGGTAAGGCTCCTTGAGCGGGAGGGTTATGAGGCCAGCGGGGCCATCTCTGCCTATGAGGCCCTGGCCCTCCTGGACAATCAGCGTTTTGATATAGTCCTTACAGATATGAAACTCCCCGGCATGGGTGGATTATCCCTGCTGGAAGAGATTAAAAAGAGGGACGAACTTTTACCCATCCTGGTAATGACTGCCTACGGTTCCGTGGAAAATGCCGTGTCTGCCGTGAAGAAGGGGGCAGAACACTACCTCACCAAGCCCCTTGACCTTGAGGAGCTTAAGGTTGCCATAGATAAGGTGTGGCATCAGAGGAAACGCCTGCAAGAGGCAGAGGAGCTGAAAGGCAGGCTGGAGGCTGAACCTGGGGTTTCAGAACTGGTGGGGAACACCCCCGAGATGCAGAGGGTCCTTAATACCATACGGGACGTTGCCTCCAGTACGGCTACGGTGCTTATACACGGGGAGACGGGGGTGGGCAAGGAACTGGTGGCCCGCGCCATCCATTCCTATAGCCCGAGGAAGAATAAGCCCTTTGTGGTCTTACACTGTGCGGCCCTGGCCGATGGGGTGCTGGAGAGCGAGCTGTTTGGCCACGAAAAGGGTTCTTTTACCGGCGCACTTTATACGAGGAGGGGGAGGTTTGAGCTGGCCCACGGAGGCACACTGTTCCTGGATGAGGTCTCCGAGATGGGGACCAACGTCCAGGTCAAACTCCTCAGGGTAACGGAGACGGGTACTTTTGAGAGGGTAGGGGGAGAGGAGACCCGTCAGGTGGACGTCCGTCTCGTTGCGGCCACTAACAAAGACCTGGAAAGTCAGGTCTCGGCAGGCAAATTCAGGGAAGACCTTTATTATAGACTTAACGTCATCAAACTAGACATCCCGCCTCTGAGGGAAAGGAAGGCAGACGTACCAGTGCTGGCCAACTACTTTCTCTTAAAATATGCCGGTAAGAACCATAAGAAACTCCGGGGCTTCTCTCCAGAGGCCATGCAACTACTCCAGGGGTATCACTGGCCAGGCAACGTCAGAGAACTAGAGAATATGGTAGAAAGGGCCGTAGTCTTTTGTAAAAAGAACGTGGTTGAGCCTGAATATCTGTCCCCTAACCTGGTAGAAAAGGGGAAAACGCCAGAATTTATTCAAATCCGCCTGGGGATGCCCATGAAGGACGTGGAGAGGGACATTATCCTCAAGACCCTGGAACTTACTCATGGCAATAAGGCAGAGGCGGCCAGGATACTCGGTCTGTCTTCCCGTACCATAGATAACAAGCTAAAGGAATGGGCCCCCCACGGCCCCATCCCCCTGTAGGGGCACGGCGCGCCGCGCCCCTACGAAAGATTTTCCTGCAGAATCCCGCAAAAACTTGGAATCCTAGAAAAATTTTCGTTTCCCACTCCCCTTTCAGAACGGTCTTTTGGTCAGCTAGAGATGTAATTCTATATCTATTGGATACTTAGAAAAGACAGAAAGATTTGGCACACTAATAGCTAGAAGAGTAGAGAGGATAGACACAATGATCACTACTACCTTAGTACCAGGCCCGAGGGAATATCTGGAATCACTGGAGGAAGAAATAAGGTTGCATCCTGCCATGAACCACCCCTTCCTCAATAAATTTAGTAGCGGTAAGCTGACGCTGGACAGGATAAGGATATTTGCAAGGCAATACTACCTGTATTCCAGGTGGTTTGCCATGTACGTCGCCGCAGTAATTGCCAACATGCCGGACGAGAGGCCAAGGGCGCATCTTATCAAGAACCTGTATCAGGAGTATGGGGAAGGCAACCCGGAGTGGACCCATCCTGCCATATTCCGCCGTTTCCTGAAGGCCCTTCGCCTGGACGCCGCCGAGGTGGAGAGGACGGAGCCCCTCCCTGAGACGAGGCTGTTTATCCATGAGTATCTCTTTGTATGCCGGGATGGTCATTTCCTGGAGGCCCTGGGCGCCTTAGGGCCTGGGACTGAATCCATCGTACCTTATATCTATCACCCTATCTACGAGGGACTCAGGAAAGAGCCCAGTCTCAATGAAAAAGATGTAGAGTTTTTTACCCTCCACATGCGTATGGACGTAGAACACAGCGCCAACATAAAAGAGGCCCTGCTGGAGTATGCGGTTACAGAGGAAAATCAGGCCCTCATAAGGCAGGGTGCTATGGAAATCTTGGGCGCCAGGACAGTCCTGTGGAATGGACTGGAACGGGTATGCTGTGGTTGACATAGGATGTTGGATGAGATGTTAATTTTGTTAACCGTTTGAGATAAAAGGAGGTTACGTTAATGACACTTGTCGGAGAAAAGGTTAGAAGTCCGTTTGTTGAATCACTGAAGAAAGAGGTACATGCCCACCCTGCCATGACCCACTCCTTCCTGAAGAAGTTTGGCGAGGGGAAGATTAAGCCGGAAGGTCCCAAGATCTTTGCCGAACAGTACTATCAATATTCCAAGCACTTCTCAAGGTATCTGGCGGCGGTTATATCTATAATCCCTGATGAACCTGCGAGGGAGCCGCTCATAAAGAACCTCTACGAGGAATACGGTGGAAGGGCGGAGGAACAGAAAGAGATGGACCTGGAGCTGGTACATGCCAATATCTTCAGGATGTTCTGTAAGGCGGCCGGGGCCAACCTGGAGACGACCAAGCCCCTCCCTGAGACCTCTCTCTTTGTGGAAAGGTGTTTCCACCTCAACGAACTGCACTTCGTGGAGGCCCTTGGTGCCCTTGGCCCAGGGATAGAATACACCGTCCCTTTCATCTACAAGCCCATTTATGACGGTCTGAAGAAAAAAGGCTACAAAGAGGCTGACCTCCTCTTCTTCTCTGCCCATATTACCCTTGACGTGGAGCATGGGGAGAATATCTGGCACTCCATTGAACCCTATACCAGGAGCTCTGAGAATCAGGAGCGTATCAGGAAGGGTGCGTTGTACATGCTGGATGCCAGAAAAGTCCTCTGGGACGGCCTTGAGAGGGCCTGCTGTCTGTAGGACTGGAGGCTGGGGACGTGATGCAGGGGACGGGATACAGGAAGACAGGGGAAAAGGTTTTTACCTGTCATCTGTTACCTGTTCCCTGTATCCTTTTTATAATTTGGAGTTGACTCCAGGTATCTTTGTAGTTAAACTTGCGGAAAAGTAGACTACAAACTTCACACTAATTAAATGAACGGAGTCTAGAAGGAGGCTAAGTATATGGCAATCTCTCGACCTAACCGGGCCCTGGCTACAGGCACCAGGAACCGAACGCCCGATGACGTTACACCTGCTAGTGGTATGTGTACTATCTGCCTGGACGGCTGTCCGGGCTTCTGTGAGATAGGAAAGTCGGCCTTCAGGGGCCCGGAGGTCATATACCCCACTCCCTTCGGTAGGATGACCACCGCCGCCCAGAAGGAATATCCCGTAGAATTCCATCACTTCAACCTCACCGGCACCATCACCGGTCCGGCCGACCCCAGGTTTGAAAAATTCACCAACGTAAACCTGGAAGTAAAACTGGGGAGGGATAAGGGCCTCAAACTAAGGGTACCCATCGTCTGCACCGGATTGGGTTCTACCAATATAGCAGTTAACCACTTTGAGGGCGTAGGCTCAGGTACTGCCATCTCCGGCGCCGGGGTGGTTATTGGAGAGAATGTTGCCGGGATGGACGTCAACTCTACGTTTGAGGATGACAAGGTGACGCACTGTCCCGAACTCCAGCGCAGGGTTAACATCTTTAAGGAATGGCAACAAGACGGCTATGGCTTCTTCTGTGTGCAGGCCAATACGGAAGACTTCAGGCTTGGAGTCCTGGAGTATGCAATGAATACGCTCAAGGCGGACGCCGTAGAGATTAAGTGGGGTCAGGGGGCTAAATCTATAGGTGGAGAGGTTAAGATTACTGATATAGAAAAAGCCAGACTCCTCAAACGGAGGGGTTATATCGTAATACCCGACCCCGATGATCCAATAACCGTTGAATCCTACCAGAAAGGGGCCATCAGAGGCTTTGAAAGGCACACCAGGATAGGTACCATTTCTAACGTCTTGTCCCAGGCTATAAGTGACTTTAAGGCCCAGGTAGATAGATTGAGGAAGGCCGGGGCCAGGTATGTATTCCTCAAGACTGGTTCCTATCGTCCAGCCGACCTTGCAAGGGCCCTGAGGTTCTCCTCTGAGGCAGGCATAGACGTGGTAACTATTGATGGCTCAGGTGGAGGTACAGGTATGAGCCCCTGGAGGATGATGAACGAGTGGGGAGTCCCTACGGTGTATCTGGCCTCCCTGGCCCGTCAGTACTGTGAGAAGCTCAGGAAGAGTGGTAGGTACGTCCCGGACATCATCCTGGCTGGAGGGCTTACCATGGAAGACCACATCTTCAAGGCCTTTGCCCTCGGCTCACCGTACGTCAAGGCAGTAGGCATGTCCAGGGCGACAATTTGCGCCGCCATGGTAGGGAAGACCATCTCCGAATCCGTTGCCAAGGGACAGGTCCCCAAAAATGCCGAGGAGTACGGTAAGACGGTGGAGGAGATATTCTATTACTCACAGACCGCAAGGACCCAATTCAGCAAGGATGGCAAGATGGTGCCTGTATCAGGTCTGGGGGTCTATTCCTATTACCAGAGGCTGGCCACCGGCCTGAGACAGCTCATGGCAGGGGCAAGACGGTTCTCCATGGCGGAGATTACCAGAGACGATATCTTTGCCCTTACCAGGGAGGCCTCCGAGGTAAGTGGAATA
>DATETB010000254.1:0-4206 GCA_035283825.1 Candidatus Brocadiales bacterium
CGGCCTCAGCAGTGACGGTTATCACATGACATCCCCTCACCCCAGTGGGGAAGGACCAATGAGGGCAATGGAGGTAGCCCTTGCCTCAGCCGGACTATCCTACAAAGACATTGACTACATAAGCGCCCACGGCACCGGTACGCCCCTTAATGACAAGATGGAGACCCTGGCCCTTCAAACTGTATTTAAGGAGATGGCGCAGGACATCCCCTGTAGTTCCGTAAAATCCATGATAGGGCATACCATGGGGGCGGCCAGCGCCATTGAATCCATAGTCTGCTGTATGGCCATAAAAGAAGGGGTTATCCCCCCCACGATTAATTATGAGACCAAAGACCCCGAGTGTGACCTTGACTGCGTCCCTAACCAGGCCAGGGAGTGTAAGACAAATTATGCCTTGAATAACTCCTTTGCCTTCGGTGGCAATAATGCCAGTGTCGTCTTTGGGAGGGTCCACCTGCCCGCAGAAAGAGGAAGCGTTATTTAGCAATGACTCAACCTAATGGTGCAGGGCAGGCAGACGTAAGGAAAAGGGTAGCAATAACCGGTATCGGCATCGTCTCACCCCTGGGCATTGGCCGTCAAGAGTTCTGGACGAACCTGATAGAAGGCCGCTCCGGGATTGCCCCCATAGCCTCCATAGACGTTACTTCCTACCCCTGCAAGCTGGCCGCAGAGGTCAGGGGTTTCAATCCTGCGGACTACCTGGGGGACAAGGGCCTCAAGTACCTCACGAAAGGCACCAAGTTCCTTACCTCAGCCATCAAGATGGCCCTGGAGGATGCGCGCCTCAATACCAACGGGCATTTCCCCGAACATGCAGGGGTTATAATAGGCTCTGCGCTGGGCAATTACTCCCAGACTACCGACTATACCTATAACATCTTCAAGCTGGGGCCTGAAAAGCTGCTACCCATGGCCAGCTTTGACGTGGCCCTCAACTCCTCCATCAATTTTGCCTCCGTATTCTTCAAACTAAAGGGTCCCTCCAGGACCATCTCCTCTGGTTTCACCTCCAGCATGGACGCCATAGGCAACGCCTTTAACCTCATCAGGAGCGGCAGGGACAACCTCCTAATCGCAGGCGGGGTGGAGCAATTATCGCTGGACAGCTACCTCATATTCCTCCTGCAGGGGCTACTATCGGGTTCCAATAACTCTGGACCTGAACTGAGCAGGCCCTTCGGCAGGCACAGAAACGGCTTCGTCCTCGGCGAAGGGGGTTACGTCGTCATCCTGGAGGAACTGGAGTCAGCCCTCAGTAGAGGGGCAAAGATACACGGTGAAGTGGTAGGCTACGGCACCACCCATATAGGGAGTAACAGGTTCAGCCTGGAAAAAAAAATCAGCAGGGTGCAAAGGGTTATGGAATTAGCCCTGGAGGACGGGGACCTCTCCGCAGAGTCCCTGGACCTCATCTATGCCAATGGGAACTCCAGTAAGCTCCTGGATATGATAGAGGCCAGGGCAATCAAGGGCCTCTCCGGGGACGCCTCAAAGAAGGCGTTAGTGACCTCCGTGAAACCCCTCGCCGGAGAGTGCTACGGCGCCGCCGGTGCCATGCAGGTGGTCTCATGTGTATTGGCCATGGAAAATTCCCTCGTCCCACCTATCGCCAACCTGGAAGACCCCGACCCCGAATGTAACCTCAACCTGGTTACAAAGAAGGCACTACAAATAGACATACGCTCTGCTATGGTAAATTCCCTGGACCCTGCAGGAAATGGCTCTTGTTTAGTCCTGAAGAACAGTAGATAGTAGATAGTAGCTAGGGTTGAATTTTTCCCCCTCGCTACTATCTACCAGCTACTAGCTACTAACCATGATAAGCCTTTTTGACCGTACAAACATTGGCCCCCTGGAACTCAAGAACCGTCTGGTCATGACGGCCATGGACGTGGGCTTCTCTACTGACGGCTTCGTCAACGACCGCTTCATAGATTTCTACTCCGAGAGGGCGAAGGGCGGCGTGGCGCTCATAATAATAGGGGGTTGTTACCCCCATGAGGGCGGTAAGGCATGGAAGAGTATCCTCGGCCTTGACGATGACCGCTATGTCCCAGGCCTTAGAAGGTTTACCGAGGCAATGCACCAGCTTGGGGCAAAGACCGCCCCCCAACTCCTACATGGGGGCCGCTATGCCTCCAGCCTCTTCACAAAGAGGCAACCCGTCTCTGCCTCCAGCGTCCCCACCCGTCTTGCCAGGGACGTCCCCAGACCGCTCACCATCCCTGAGATAAAGGAGATGATAGCCAGCTACGCCAGGGCCGCCCTCAGGGCCAGGGAGGCAGGCTTTGATGCCGTGGAGATACACGGCGGGATGGGCTACCTGATAAACCAATTCCTGTCCCCCATAACCAACCAGAGAGAAGACGAGTACGGGGGAGACCTCCAGTGTCGGCTCAGGTTCGCCAGAGAGGTGGTGCAGGCGACGAAGGAACTGGCGGGCAAGGACTTCCCCATTATCTTCAGGCTCTCCGGGGATGAACTCATGAAGGGGGGGAACAGGATAAATGAGAACATAGAGATTGCCGTGGAACTCGCCCGGGTCGGGGTAGATGCCTTTCACGTCTCCCCAGGGTGGCACGAGAGCAAGACCCCTATAATGGTCATGGCCATCCCACGGATGGCCTACACCTTCCTGGCCTCGTCTATTAAGGAAAACGTCAACCTCCCCGTCATAGCAGGGGTGAGGATAAACGACCTGGCAGTGGCTGAAGAACTCCTCATGGATGGTCAGGCAGACCTCATAGCAGTGGGCCGCCCCCTCATCGCAGACCCGGAACTACCCAAAAAATACCAGGAAGGCAGATGGGAGGACATCAGGACGTGCATTGCCTGCAACCAGGGATGCTTTGATGAACTCCTGAACATGAGACCCGTCTCCTGCCTCTATAACCCGCAGGTAGGTCACGAAAAGGAATACGTCATCAAGGAGTCACCAGTTAAGAAGAAGGTAATGATTGTCGGGGGCGGTCCGGGTGGTATGGAGGCCGCCAGGGTGGCCGCCTTGAGGGGACACCAGGTGACCCTTTACGAGAACGACCCCTATCTGGGAGGACAACTTCATTATGCCTATAAACCCCCAGGGCGGGGAGAGTTTCAGCACGTCATAAATTATTTTGAGAGACAGTTAACAAAATTAAGGGTAAGGGTAAATCTAGGGGTAAAGGTTGACATAGGGCTTATAGAAAGGGAATGTCCGCAGGTAGTCATCCTCTCCACCGGTTCTTTACCGGTAATCCCTCCCATACCAGGGGTAAATGGGAAGAATGTGGTACTGGCCAGGGATATTCTGGAGAAAAGGGTCCCGGTGGGGAATCCTGTGGCTATTATAGGGGGAGGGTCCGTGGGGTGTGAAGTAGCCCTTTACGTGGCCAAACTGGGGGGTATGAGCCCGGAAGTGGCCCTCTTCCTCCTGAAGAACCAGATAATTGACCTCCCTAACGCCCTCCTGAGGACCACCCGTGGTCACCGCAAGGTTACCGTACTGGAGATGAAGAAGAGAGTGGGGAGCGGGTTTGGCCTCTCCACCCGCTGGGTCATCCTCCAGGAAATGGAAGAGGCAGGCATAGAGGCCCTGACAGGGGTAAAGGTGAAGGAGATACGAGAAGGGCCTTCTAGTGGGGTATTGTTTGAGAAAGAAGGTAAGGAGACCTTCCTACCGGCCGAAACGGTAATCCTGGCAACGGGGTACATGCCCAATAATTCCCTTTATCAGCAACTGGATAGCCTGGTGCCGGAGGTGTATACTATAGGGGATTGTGTAAAGGTCAGGACGGCCATGGAGGCCGTCCATGAGGGTTTTGGAGTATCACTGAAGATATAGTCGGCCATCAGCAATCCGATGACCGAGACTGGGAGGCCTAGAAATGGAGGCTATTTATGTCCTTAAAAGGTAAAGTGGCAATCGTAACGGGGGGGACGCGAGGCATAGGAAGGGCTATCGTATTGGAACTGGCCCAGAGAGGCGTGGACGTGGCCTTCAGCTTCGCCAAGAACGTAGAAAAGGCCAAGGAGATGGAAACAGAGTTAAGCAACCTCGGCGTAAAGGCCCTGCCTCTACAGAGTAACGTAGCAGACTTCAACCAGTCCAAGGAGATGGTCAGTACGGCCATAAAACACTTTGGGAAGATAGATATCCTCGTAAATAACGCAGGGGTCACCAGGGATAATCTGATGATGAGGATGAGCGAGCAGGAATGG
>DATETB010000255.1:0-7901 GCA_035283825.1 Candidatus Brocadiales bacterium
GTTAAGGGTCTCCATAGAGACGTCATTTATCAATCCCAGATTCACACCCATCCTCACCTGAGAGAGGAGGTGCATGGCCTCTTCTGAGGAGAGCATCCTTGCCACCTTCAACATGCCGTAAGAACGCCATACCCTGTCTTCTAATTGTTCCTTGTTCTCGGTTATCAGTGCCTTTCTGGCCATGCGCTCATAACCAGCGATGCGGGGTATCACGCCCTCCATAATCTCCAGTATCTCCACCTCTGACTTGCCCAGGGTGAACTGATTGGAGATCTGGAACAGGTCCCCCAGGGCCTGGGTACCCTCTCCATAAATCCCTCTTACGACGAGCCCCAGTTTCCCTACTGCGTTGAAGACCTTCTCTATGTGGTGGGCCAGCTCCAGGGCTGGCAGGTGCATCATCACAGAGGCCCTCATGCCTGTCCCTACGTTGGTGGGACAGGCGGTAAGGTATCCGAAGCGGGGCGAAAAGGCGTAGTGCAGTTTCTCCTCCAGGGTGTTGTCTATCTCATCTATGGTCTTCCATGCGTCTCTCAGCTCAAAACCAGAGCGGATGACCTGGATCCTCAGGTGGTCTTCCTCGTTGACCATCACGCTTATGGTCTCCGACTTTCCGAAAGCTACACCCCTCTCACCATCGCCTCCGGCGTGTTCCCGGCTTATAAGCCTCCTCTCCATAAGGCAGAGTCTATCTACAGAACTTACCTCGGAAAGTTTGACGTAGTGCAGGTCCTTCGTAAGGGCGGCCTCCTTTAGCTTCTCCCTTACGAGCTTTTCTACCTCTTTTCTCTGGCCTTCCGTGGCCCGGTGCAAAAATGGGAAATTGGCCAGGTTCCTCGCCAGGCGGATCCTGGTGCTTATTACGATATCCGACTCAGGACCTGTGCCCCTGAGCCACTCACCCGTTTTGCTGTAAAGTTCCCTCATCTTTTTTGTCTTCGCTGGCGGATAGTTCAAAGATACGGTCCCGTATCTTTGCCGCCTTTTCATAATCTTCTTTTTCTACTGCCTTGTCCAGCTCTTTTCTTAGCTGTAGTACCTCGTTCTTTACCACCAGTTCTTTACCTGCACGGCTGGGCACCTTGCCAATATGCTGGGAGGCGCCATGCATCTTTTCTAACAGGGGTACAAGCCCTTTCTTAAAGGCGGTGTAATCCATTGGACACCCGAGCCTCCCCTTGGAGCGGAACTCCAGATACGAGAGCCCGCAGGCAGGGCAGGTAGTCTTTGACATCTCTCCAATCTCCGGGGCAACCTGGTTTATGAGGCTGGAGAGGATGTCCGCCGGGGTAGGCATCTTCACCAGAGGGTTGTTAAGGCTCTGGGCGCACTCCTCGCAGAGATGACGCTCCCGCTTTTCATTGCCGTTTATCTCAGTGAGATGCACGGTAGCATGTCGTTTGTTGCAGGACTCGCATTTCATAATTTTACCAATAGATTCGCTTCGCTCACTACAAGTCTTGTTCAAGGAAGCGACTGAAATTTTTAATCAGTCAGGCCCTTACTTCTTCTCCCATTTTAACAAATCTATCGCCTTTGCCAAAGATTTTTTTCCCTTTTGTATCTCGGCCCTTATGCGGTTCTCCTTCTCTAGCCAGTCCATGGCCCTGTTGACCATTTCCTCGGCCTCCTGCCTGGGGATTACCATGACCCCGTCATCGTCTCCTATTATCCAGTCCCCGGTGCAGACGGTAATCCCTGATATGTTTACCGGGACGCCAATCTCGCCCAACCCTTTCGGTTCTCCGGCGTTTGGCATCACCAGCCTGGTAAAGGCCGGAAAGTTTAACTTCCTAATCTCATGAGTATCCCTTATGGCGCCGTTAACCACTACCCCAGCCAGCCCTTTCTGGATTGCGCTAAGGGTCGCCAGCTCTCCCCAGATGGCAGGGCCTACCCCCCCCGCGTCTATAACCAGCACCTGCCCTGGATGGGCCGCGTCGATCGCCTCTACGGGTTTGGCCCAATCCCCTGGATAGCACCGTACCGTAAGGGCGCTCCCTACCATCTTCTGGCCCGGAGTTATTACCTGAAGACCACACAGGCCGGCGGCCCTGTGGTCGCCATCGGAGACGTTGCTGGTGGAGACCTTCTGAAGGGCCTCCTTTATCCCGTTGCCAGATACCCTCTTGTAAAGCTCGGTTGAAATGGCCTGCCCGGTAAGGAGGGTCTTTTTTATCTCCTGGGTGGCCTTCTTTGCGTCGGCTGATTTGGTAATGGCACCGCCCACGATTATTATCTGCGCACCGGCCCTTACGGCCTCCGGGGCATTCTCAGAATTTATGCCTCCAGCCACTGCCACAGGTATCTTCACCTGGCCTGCTACCTCCCTGAGACTTCCAAAGGGGTTCATCCCCTTCATCTGGTCATCAATGGGGACGTGGACACCCAGGTAACTGGCACCCCAACCCTCCGCCTCCCTGGCGCGGTCTACGTAATCCTTCACACCGAGGAGGTCAACGCCTATGTCCAGGCCGTAGTTGCGCCCGGCCGCTATACACTCCTTAATCGTGGAATCCGAGGCAGTACCCATAACAATTGCACTCCTTGCCCCTGCCTTGGCGGCGGACTCCATCTCTATGCGGCCTGCGTCCATGGTCTTCATGTCAGCCACTATGGACAGGGTAGGAAAGGCCTCGTGGAGGCGCCTGACTGCGTTGAGCCCCTCACTCTTAATAAGGGGCGTACCTGCCTCCAACCAGTCTGCCCCTCCCTCCACCGCCTCTTCCGCCACCTTCATGGCCCTGTGGAGATCCACAAAATCCAGGGCAACTTGCAATATGGGTAACATCAGGAATACCAGTCCTTCACTGCTTCCAGGCTAAACTTTTAAAAGAGCTATTGGAAATAACTAGCGCCACAACAAGCAGACTCCCACGTCGTTACTTTGCCCACCGAGACCCTTTGTGGCAACCTCTTTGAGAGTTCATGGTAAAGGATTCTAGACACGTTCTCAGTAGTGGGGTTCTCTTTCTTAAATAGGGCTAATTCGTTTAGATGTTTGTGGTCAAGCCCTTCCAGTATCTCTCCCAGGGTGCGCTTTATCTCTTTGAAGTCCATTACCATCCCAAGCCCATCCAGGGCCTCTGCCTTTAACATGACCTGGACCTTCCAATTATGACCATGGAGATTTTCACATTCACCCTGATACCCCCTCAGGGAATGTGCGGCGGCGAAATCGGCCTCTACGATTAATTCATACATATTTCCTTTTTGTCTGGAGTCCGCCTGAGGCGGATACCACCCAGGGAATAGGCCTTTTTACAAAACTCATGCTAGCATTGAACATAACAAAAGTCAAGATTTATTGCTGAGCTTCGGACAAAAGTTCGGACACAGCAAAATTATCCGCATCAGGCGGAGAAGGACGGTTTAAATCCCCCCCCTTGCTCCCCCCCCCTTTTATTAAAGGGGAGGGAGTGCTGAGGAGGTTTTCTGGGTTGAACAACAGCCTCTCCATATCATCCACAAATACACAGCCGTTTACGCTTGACTTGAAAAGGAAAGGCCGTATAATGCCCTCCGGGCGAGGGTGGTGATGGGAAAACCTTATTCTAAGGCAAACTGTGGCAAAGTCTTTACTCACTTTTCCACCAGCCCCGTACCTTATTGATACGGGGACAGTCCGCCTGCCCCTGAGCGGAGCAAAGGGGTGTGTTGCCACCCTGATAACGTTCCTGTTGTTCCTCCTCGGTGGTTGTGCCAATAACCAGTACAGGGACCTCTCCTCCCAAAATAACGACCCCTTCTACCAGGAAGAAAAGGATAACGGATACTCGGGCGAAAAGAAACTCCTGGACCGTATCTATCAGCTAGACCCAGGGCAACGATTCTTTAAGTGTTCACCCTCTTTCTACACTAACCCCCCCAAAAAACTGGCCATCCTGCCCTTTGAGAACCTGCAAGGGGGGGACTTCACGTTAAATGGAGAGCCAATCACTAACCGGTCTGAGGAGGAGAAAAAGGACTGGAGCTGGACCTATTCCAACCGCCTAAGAAGGTTCTTCTTTGCCCATCTTTCCCTTAGAGAATTTGAACTCTTAGGACTATTGGAGACGGACGCAATATTACAGGAACTGGGCACCACCGACTCTAAAAAGCTCTACAAATGCACCCCTAAAGACTTAGGGAAGACACTGGGGGTAGATGCCGTCATTTATGGAAAGGTTACGCATTACGGGGCCCATTATTACCTCGTCTTTACGCAAGTGGTTGTAGGAATCTATGCCAGATGCGTCTCCACCCACGACGGCAGTACCCTCTTTGAAGTGGCAGAGGTAAGGAGGGATAACAACATAAGGATTGCCACCAACCCCATAGACTTTGTTGCCGGCTCCATACAAAACATCATAGCGTTAAGAGACCTCTACGTCGCCAAGGCTGCCGACGAGGTATGCAGGGAGACAGTGGCCAGAATCCCGGTAGTCAAATCCCTCCAGGAGGAGAGAATATCTAGGTGGAAGACCATGGCGGCCTCCAATCAAGGTATACAGGGAGTGAAGGCCAGGCTAGGTACGGCAGACAACGGCACCTCCCCTAAAACCCATAAGGTCAAGCAAGGTGACACACTCTGTAAGTTAGCCAGGCAGTATTACAACGACGGCTCCCGATGGAAGACTATATTTGAGGCCAATCGGGAGGGTATCCCAAATAGAGACCGCCTGGTCCCAGGACAGACGTTGGTGATACCTTAATGGAATTTCAAATTCCAAATTGCAAATTACAAATTTGGGCTTTAATATTGATTTGACAGCGACGGCCCTTTAAATTTGGCCTCCCTTTTGCTAAAATTTGGGGTAATTTGTACAAGAGAGACTAACTTGGTTCTGGTAATAGATAACTACGATTCCTTTACGTACAACCTTGTCCAGTGTATCGGGGAGCTGGGCCGGGAGGTGGAGGTCGCAAGAAACGACAAGATTACCCTGAGGGAGATTGAGGATAAAACCCCTGAACACATCATTATCTCCCCCGGCCCCTGCACCCCACGAGAGAGCGGCATCTCTAACGAGGTCATAAAGCACTTTATGGGCAAGATACCTATCCTGGGCGTATGCTTGGGGCACCAGTGTATCGCCTATGTCCTGGGGGGGGAAATAGTCAGGGCCGGGAGACTCATGCACGGAAAGACCTCCATGATACATCACGACGGCAAGACCATATTTCGTGGTCTGGCCAACCCCTTTGAGGCCACCCGGTATCATTCCCTTATAGTAAGACCAGAGAGTCTCCCCTCTTGCTTAGAGGTCAATGCCTGGGCGGAGAGGGACGAAATCATGGGCCTCAGACACAAGGAGTACCTACTGGAAGGGGTCCAGTTCCACCCCGAATCCTTCCTTACGGAGGAAGGCCCAAAGCTGATTAAAAATTTTCTGGAACTCAAAGAGAAAACTTGAAAAACTTTGCCGATCGCCTCATAGAGGTGATACAGGAAAAGGGCAGCCCCATTGCGGTGGGCCTTGACCCACAACTTCAGTACATCCCACGAGAGATAAAAGACAAGGCATTCAAAGACCATGGGCAAGGGTTCAAGGGGGCAAGCTGGGCAATACTGGAATTTAACAGAAAGGTCTTAGACGTCGTCTCCCCCTATACCGGTGTAGTGAAACTCCAGGTCGCCTTTTATGAACTCCTGGGACCCTGGGGGATGGAGGCATACCGGAAGACTATAACCTATGCCCAAAAGAAAGGGCTGGTGACCATAGGGGACATAAAGAGGGGGGACGTGGAACACACCGCCCTTGCCTACGCCCAAGCCCATCTGGGAGAGGTCAAACTTGACAAAACCACACTCCAGGGGTACGGGACCGATTCGGTAACGCTCAACCCTTACCTGGGAGGGGATAGTATAGCCCCCTTCCTCAAGGTGGCTGAGGAAAAAGCCAAGGGCCTCTTCATCCTGGTAAAGACCACCAACCCCTCTTCCAGGGACTTTCAGGACCTGTCTGCCTCGGACGGGGAGAGATTTTTTGAAAAGGTAGCCAAAAAGGTAAGGCAATGGGGGAAGGGGCTTATAGGCAAAAATGGCTATAGCAGTGTGGGGGCCGTAGTAGGGGCCCAATACCCCAGGGCAGCCAACCGTCTGAGGCGTCTCATACCCAGGGCCTTCTTCCTGGTACCTGGCTATGGTGCGCAAGGGGCCGGGGCAAGAGGGCTGGACGCCTATTTCAACGCCGATGGTTACGGTGCAATAATAAGTTCCTCCCGCTCCATCATCTTTGCCTATCTATACCCCCCATGTAAGGGTAAGACCATGAATTGGGAAGAGGCTATAAGACAGGCAGTAGTAAAGATGCACTCCGAGGTGGCAGAGGCCGCAGAGAGGGCCAAAAGCCATAGTAGTAGCCGCAGGCTTTAGCCTGCGTGTATTTAAATATGAAGATACTAGATAAACTAACAGCTAGTGGGGACGTAATGCAATACACCCCTACTCATTCGCCAGGCAGTACTGCTGTCTTTAAAGGAAAAAAGATAACCGTAATGGGCCTGGGTCTCTTCGGGGGAGGCGCCGGTCTTACCCGCTTCCTTGTAACCCATGGGGCCAGTGTAACCGTTACTGACCTTAAGAAGACGTCCCAACTCGCCCCTTCCCTGGAGTCACTCAAGGGACTGTCTCTGGAGCTACACCTGGGTGGTCACAGAGAGGAGGATTTCAAAGACGTGGACATGGTAGTGGTCAACCCCGCCATACCGAGAGACTCCAGATTCCTCCACATGGCCAGGGAAAACGGCGTACCACTGGAGACAGAGATGAACCTGTTCTTTAAATTGTGTCCTGCCTCCATCGTAGGTATCACCGGAAGTAAGGGCAAATCCACTACCACGGCCCTGATAGCCGCCATGCTACAGCGTTCGGAGAAGAGGGTATGGCTGGGAGGAAATATCGGCATGGGTTATTCCCTACTGGAGAGGATAGAAGAGATGGGGACGGGAGACCTTGTGGTGCTGGAACTCTCTAGCTTTCAACTGGAAGACCTGGACCATATCAGGAAATCCCCCCATGTGGCGGTAGTAACTAACCTGGCCCCCAACCACCTGGACCGCCATAAAGACATGGACAGCTATATTGAGGCCAAAAAGGCCATATTCCGCCACCAGACCGCAGGAGACTATCTAATCCTGAACTGGGACGACCCCAGGCTAAGGGACTGGGCCCAGGAGACAAGGTCCAGGGTACTGTGGTACAGCCTGAAATACAGGCCAAATTTTCGCCAGACAGTGTTACCCCCTTTCCACAGCCAGGCTGTACCCCCGCGCTACGGGGCCTTCTTTTTGGGTGGTACCACCGTCCGGAAGGGCCAGGAGGCCATCCTGAAGCTAGATTCCGTAGAAGAAAAGATACGCCTCTCCGGCAGGATCCTCCCTGGTAGACATAACCTGGAAAACATACTGGCCGCCTCTTGTGCCTCCCTCCTCCTGGGCGTAAACGGCAGAAATATTGAAAAGACTATCCAATCCTTCTCGGGCTTGGAACACAGGCTGGAGTTCGTAGCAGAGGTAAAGGGGGTAAAGTACTACAACGATTCAATTGCCACCACGCCAGAATCAGCCATCGCTGGATTAAAGACCTTTGAGGTCCCAATAGTGCTCATAGCCGGGGGATACGACAAAAAGATACCACTGGAGTCCTTCGCCCAGGAATGCGTTGAGAGGAGCAAGTGTGTTATACTTATCGGAGAGACGGCCCCCAAGCTAATGAAACTTATGACCGGGTTTAAAAAGGGTCCGCTCCCTGGTGTATTTCAGTCCCCTTCTCTGGCAGAGGCTGTAAGGCTTGCCGGCGAGGCGGCCTCTCCTGGGGACATAGTCCTTCTCTCCCCTGCCTGTGCCAGTTATGATATGTACGAGAATTTCCAGGAGAGGGGAAAGGAATTTAAGACCCTGGTAGGGGCGAACCTATG
>DATETB010000256.1:0-2587 GCA_035283825.1 Candidatus Brocadiales bacterium
GAAAGCGGGCAGGTTCCCAGGGATACCCCAAAACGTCATCAGAGGGCTCTTCATAAGCGCAGCCCTGGCAGGGCTGGCACTGGTGCTCCTGGGGCCTCAATGGCTGACCCAGGAGGAGCAGTACGAAAAAGAGGGCCTGGAGATAGTTTTTGCCCTGGACGTCTCCCTCAGTATGCTGGCTGAGGACGTCAAGCCTAACCGCTTGCAAAGTGCAAAGACGGAGATTGGCAACCTCGTGGGTGAACTCAAGGAGGACCGTCTGGGCGTCGTGGTCTTTGCAGGGAAGGCCTTCTCCCTCCTGCCCTACCTCACCCAGGACTACGAACGCATATTCCTGAGGACGCTCTCCCTAATAAACGAGAGCTACACCAGGTTTGTCCCCTACGGGACCAACGTCGGCAATGCCTTGCTCCTGTCCCTGGACGTCTTCAGTAACAAACCCAACGAAAAGGTGCTGATACTCCTGACCGACGGGGAAGAACAGATAGCTGTGAGGAGCCAGGTGGCCGAGGCCGTGAGACTCCTTTTAGAAAAGAAACACATCTCCCTTTACATGGTTGGTATTGGAGACCCCTCCGTTTTCTCCCGAATCCCCCATAAAGACAGCAGTGGTAAGACGGTGGGTTACGAAAGGGACATGGAGGGAAAGATTATTGAGACCCGCCCCGACCCCTCCTTCCTCACTGAAATAGCCCAACTCACCGGAGGTAAATATATCCATGACGCCACCGGGGAGGAGCTAAAGGACATCTTCCGTAAGGCCATTGAAGAACACAGAAAGATAGTGGGCATAAAGACCCATAAGGTACTTATAGACATGTCCCGCCACTGCCTGGGGGCCGCCCTGGTATTTTTGTCTCTTGCACTTTTAATGTAAGCCAAGAAATGCGGACAGTTCAGGGACGTGGTAACTAGGATGAGTAGTTTATTATATTGCCAAGATTTTTTATATTGCCGCGGTCTATTAACAATGTATAATCCCTGTTTTACTGGAAAGACCTTCCCTTGAGATAAGGAGTAACGAAAATCCCTATGATAGAAGGAGTAAGAATTAAGACCCTGAGGGTCATCCCGGATGAACGGGGACGGCTGATGGAGATACTAAGACGTGATGACGAAATCTTCACAAAATTTGGACAAATCTACATAACTACTGCTTACTCTGGGGTGATAAAGGCATGGCATTATCATAAGATACAAACAGATAATCTTACGGCGGTAGCTGGCATGGCTAAGGTGGCCCTCTACGATGCCAGAGAAAACTCCCCAACCTACAAAAAGTTAGAGGAGTATTTTATGGGCGTCCATAATCCCCTCCTCATCCAGATTCCCCCAATGGTCTATCACGGCTATAAGTGCATAAGTAGCGAGGAGACCGTCGTGATAAACTGTCCCACTGAACCTTATAACAGGACTAATCCTGACGAATGCAGGGTTGACCCCTTTAACAACGATATCCCCTATGACTGGCTTAAAAAGGATAGATAACCCATACCATGATTGCCACACCTTCTATAGCCTCGCTTAGCAGGCCGACCTATTCTGTTCCGGATGTTAACCGGCTCAAGAGATCTTTTCCTGGTAGGCACTGGCCGTCCTATGAAGAGGGGCGAAGACGCCTCCAAAGGCCCGAAAAGGCAAAAGAATACTTCCATAAGGCAATGGGATTCGCCATAAAGACAAGCAAAAAGGACGCCCCCTCTTTTGCCAACTTCATGGGTGTTGACCTGGGAGAGGGTGGGCATTACCGGGAGGCCCTCTTATTCTTTGAGAAAGCACTGAAGATTGACCCGAAGTACGCCCCGGCATGGAACAACAAGGGCGCGGCCCTGTACAATCTGGGCAGGTATGAGGAGGCCATTACCTGCTACGAAAAGGCTCTGGAGATTGACCCGAACTACACCCAGGCATGGAACAACAAGGGCGTGGCCCTAAACGGTCTGGGCAGGTATGAGGAGGCCATTACCTGCTGCGACAGGGCGATGGAGCTTGACCCAAAATACGCCTCAGCATTGAGCAACAAGGGTTGGGCCTTGAACGATCTGGGCAGGTATGATGAGGCCATTACCTGCTGCGAGAAGGCACTGGGGCTTGACCCGAAGTGCGTAGGTGCATGGAACAACAAGGGTGTGGCCCTGTACAATCTGGGCAGGTACGAGGAGGCGATTGAAGAATACCAGGAGGCCCTTAAGCTAAACAGAGACTTGCCAGAGTGCCATATCAACCTTGCCGTCCTCCTCAGTGTCACTAACCGTCATGACGAGGTGGAAAGGGAGTTCAGAGAGGCCCTGAGGCTGTTTAAAGAAAAAAAACCAAAAAAGCTAGAAGAGGCCCTGAGGTATCTGGAAAAGGAGCTAGAGACCCATTATGACAGCCACTCCCTCTGGCGGGCCAAAGCTGAGTTCTTAAAGGCCCTGGGCCGAGATACTGAGGTCCAGCAGTCCATGGAAAGGGCAGAGGTATTGGAAGGCTTGGAAATCCCAGACATAGAACACGACATAGTGGTTAAAATGCTTCCGCCTATAGAAACCTGGAGGGTGGTAAAGGCAAAGGTAAAGCATCTTGGGCGGGCAACACCCAGGGTAGT
>DATETB010000257.1:0-6219 GCA_035283825.1 Candidatus Brocadiales bacterium
GGGACGTCTGGCACAGCTGTAACGGGAGACTGTACACAGACAGCCACTGGCTCAGCGAGGTCAGTTGCCGCACTTATAGATTGTGATGTGTCAAAAGTTATTGGCTCACCACTGGCTATCGTTGAGCTACCCCTATCGTAGGCCTGATTAGCCCCAATAAATATGCGCCTGTAATAGGTGGTTGGGTTCATGTTATATTGGACCTGGAGGGAGGTCAAACTGACGCTGCTTCCAGTATTGACTATGATAAAGGACACGTCGTTCCCGAACCCCCCGGTGGTCTGACCAGTGCCTGGGGCCAGGAAGAGCTTGGGGTTAGTTATGCTTATGCTCAGGCTGTGGTTGCCATAGGGGACGTTGTCAAAACCAGTACCCGTAGTACTCGGGTAGAGACCGTTGGCATCCGTAGTGGCAGTAGCAGTGGTGAGACTACCGTTACTGGGGTAATTTAGCGTCAGGGTTACGCCTAGTACGCCATTGCCTTCGGCGTCTCTGACAAAACCCGAGACCTGGGAGTAGATTTCGTTGTTAAAAAATACTACTGCAAGGTCGTCGCCAGGGTTGGGAATAGTGCCAGCCTGTTTATCCCTTCCAGAACTGACAATCCTTTCCGCTACGGTTACCCCTACGGTGGAGTCCGTATACGTGGTAAAGCTGGCCGGGGAGGTGTACAGGAGGTCTTGTCTGAAATAGTCCCTTTTCAGGTCATTAAGGTACTCCATTGTCTTAGGGTCAATGTAGGGTCCATTCCAGCCCGCCCCTGTGTTGAGGGATGGGCTGAAGGCGTAAGAAGGAGTTTGTGCGATGTAGAGGTTGTCCAATATAGTGGGGAGTACCCCCATATCCCCGAAGTAGCCGAAGGAGGTCCTTGTCCCATGACGTACGTCAAGGGGGTCGCCCATTACGGCCACCTTTAGACGCTTCATGTGTTCAGTGGTCTTGTCTTCCCGTTCTTTCTTAATCACCTGGTGGCCTACGGTTGCCAGCCCTCCTGCCAGGATGCCTGTTATAGCCAGGACTATAACTATCTCTAAGAGGGTGAAGCCCCCCTTATTAGGGAGTAGGGGGTAGGGGGTAGGGGCGGTTCGCGAACCGCCCCTACAATCTTTCTGCTGACTGCTGACTACTGACTGCTGATTGCTGACTACTGTTTGCCGTCTACTGTTTTCTGTCATCAGATTCGCTTCGCTCACTGCAAGCTCAGTTCACGTTGGGAGTAAAGTATATCGTGGAGATTAGTGTGCCTGAGCCAGCAGCCCCTCCCGTCCAGGTGCTGTAGAATTCAGCCTTAAAGGGGATACCGCTTACGTTTAATTTTCTAGAGCCACTTTTGAAGTCCATTATTTGCATCTTTGCGGTGGTTCCTGCCGGGTAATTATTTATCCTAAGGTCAGGCAGATGGGTTTGGGGGGACTGTACCCTTACGAGGTAGCATTGACCTCCCGTAATGCCACTGCCATTAATGGTGACGGTGTCCGAGCCAGTGAACCTTACAACGTCTCCAGTCGTCCCACCTGATAGCACCTGGCCACACTTACCACCAAGAGTCATGTCTGTAAGATTAGGATTGGGGTTGCCACTAACGTCAAAGTACACTTTTACGGCTACAACTGTTATAGTATTAGGAGAAAGATTGGTTATGTAAAGTTCTATATCATCATGGATACCATCACTGTCTGGCACAAAACTACAGGGAGGACCACTTCGTTCACCAAAATCACCTGCCCTGGCGCTCCCAGAGGCATACACCAGCTTGGGTTCTACGGTAATACTGCGGTTACCGTAAGGGACGTTGCTAAAGCTGAAGTAGCCGGTGCTGGTTGTTACGGCAACAGGAGGAGTGGCAGAAAGGACACCGTTTGTGGGGTAATTCATCTTGACCGTAATCCCAGGTACCCCGTTCCCTGCCGCATCCTTCAGGAAGCCTGAGACAGTAGAGAAGGTCTCTGACTGAAAGATATACACATTACGGTCGTCTGCCACTCCCCCACCCTGTGTACGGTTGGGGCCGGTGCTGAACAACCGCCCCACTGGTAATACGCCCACCGGTGTATCACCTGGTGCAAGTCCCGTGGTGCTGTATACGAACTGTTGCATGTAGGCATCCAGTCTCAGGGTGGCCAGGTCTTCAATGATGGCGGGGTTAATGTATGGCCCGCGCCAGCCTGCACCTGTCTTTCTATCTGGATCATAACCTGTCTGTGTAACTGGATCGTAAATAGGTGGCCAAGGTAGTTGGGCACCTCGGATATACAAGTCCTGGAGGTTAGCAGGCAGGTTCCCCATGTCCCCTATGTAGCCGAAGGAGGACCGTACATCGTCGCCGATAACAAAGGGGTTGCCTATTATGGCCTTCTTGAACTCTTCCAGCCTATCTACTGTAACTTCCCCCCTCTTGCTGGTAAACAGTTGGACGGCCAGGGGTGCAATGGTACCCCCCAGGATACCGATAATGGCTATTACTGCCACAATCTCTAGCAGGGTGAATGCCTTTGTAGGGCATGTAGTCGGGTAGACCCTGAACCGTTCTGGTTCAGGGCAGACACGTAGCCCTGGTGGCGGAGCACCAGGGCTATAGCATTGGGGCTCTGCCCCCAATGTTGCCCCTACAAAGGGGGTCGGCCCGTCTGGTAAGGGGCTTATAGTGTGGAATCTGGGCATAGTTTATTGTCCGCAGAATACATAAATATACATAAGTCCTCCCCAACCCTTAATTTGAAGCAAATTATAAATCTTTTCTAACTGAAATACAATGGGTTCTATGGCCCACAGGGTACGTCTTGTAGCCGCAGGTCGTGCCTCAGTCGGGACATCCTGTAGGGTTTTGCAGAGGTCTCAACAAATGAGACCTCTGCAAAAGTGAAAGAAGTGACACCGCGACGTCATTGCGAGTGAGCCAAAGCCCTGAGCGTAGCGAAGGGGCAGCGAAGCCGAAGTTGCGAGCGAAGCGAAGCAAACCCCCAATTGAAAAAGAGATTGCTTCGGGCTAAGGCCCTCGTCCGCCTGAGGCGGAACAACTTCGCCAGTACTTTCTCAGAGGTCTCCAAATGCAAAATCTAAAATCTCACCCAGGCCCCTTCTGCCCTGCCTATAATGGGGTTTTCCGTTGTGGGGAGGCACAGTATAGGATGGCCTTCCTGTTGGGATACAAAGACTAGATAGGGTTCACTGGCCTTTAACCATCTGAAACATATCTTATCAGGCGTAGCCCCACCACCTCCCGCCCCCTTCACCCGGATGCCGCAAATCCTCCCCACCAGGAGGGCAGGGTCCCTCACACCCATATTTAACGCAACCACCGAACCCTCCTTTAGAATGGGTTCCATCTCAGACCCCCTGACCTGCGTACAGACGGTCTCGTCCGGCTGGCTTAGCCAGTCTCTGTAGAACAGGCAATATTCTTCAGCCTTTATCTCTTTAATGTAAGCCTCTTTGTTGTAGATACTTAGAACTTGCGTCTCGGACAATAAGGGTAGTGCGGCCTTCTTATCTTCTTTTAATAATTGTGAAGGCCCTCCTGCACAAGGCTGATAGGGTGGGGTAGATTCCTTGACAAAACTCTCCTGGGGCATCCTGGGGGAGTCGCCGGCCCCGGTAATCAACCACTCCGCAGATACGTTAAATACAGAGCGTACCTGCGATAAGAGGGCGAGGGATGGCTTCGTCCTGCCCCTAATAATGTCACTTATATACTTATCCGAGAACCCTATCCTTTCTGCAAACTCTTTTTGAGTAACATCTTGAGACAATATGACTATCTTTAGCCTTTCGCCTATTGCCTGTTTGTCCACCGGAAAAATTTTACTTGACATAATCTGTAAAATACGTATAATTAATGTAATCTATTACGCTTCAGGGTATCCTCAAGGAGATATGAGATGGAACTAACGGAGCGGGAGCTGGCCCAGATAGAGGCCCTGCGGGAGGTATTGAGGGCAAGGATAGTAGACGCAATGGTGCTGAAGAACCAGCTCATCCAGATACTAGAATGCCTCACAGGGCTAGTGGAGCAGAGAAAGAAGACCTAGGGACTAGGCACTCGTAGCTCCAAGGAGCCCCACCAGGCGTTCAAATTGACCGTTGCCCTGGAAGTAGAGGATAATCTTTCCTCTGCCACTGGACTGCCTTATCTGCACCTTAAGCCCTAATGCCCTACGCAGGCGGTCCTCCAGGGAGCGCATATGGTGGGTACCCTTTGGGTCTACCGCCTCTTCAGCCGGTACTGATGCCACCCCATTATTAGGTTTGGGGGTCTTGACTCCTGAGGCGATGGCCTCCACCTCCCTTACTGTCAACCCCTCTTCTATTATCCTCTGGCATAATTTCCTCTGGAGGGTCTCATTCCCGAGGGATATTAGTGCCCGGGCGTGACCAGGAGAGATTGTTCCACGTGAAACAAGCTCCTGTACCTCTATTGGGAGTTCAAGGAGCCTGAGGAAATTGGCTACGGTAGAGCGGTCTATCCCTGTGTACCTCCCTACTTCCTCCTGGGTAAGCCCAAAGACCTCTATAAGCTCCCAAAAGGCCCTTGCCTTCTCTATGGGGTTCAGGTCTTCCCTCTGCAGGTTTTCTACTAGGGCCACACTCAAGGACTGCTTGTTGCCCATATCCTTAATAATGACTGGTATGCTGTTAAGACCCAGTTCCCTGGCTGCCCGCCACCGCCTCTCGCCTGCTACCAGCTGGTAGCCTCCGTCCTTCCCCGGCCTTACAAGTATAGGTTGTAGTAGGCCATGCTCCCTAATGGATTCAGTGAGGGACTTTATTGTCTGCGGGTCAAAATTCTTCCTGGGCTGGTGTGGATTGGGTTGTACGAGGTTGGGGTCTACGTGTAATACTCTACTACCGCTACTACCTGGCATCTCCTCAACTGCGATATTACCTAAGATGGTCTCAAGCCCCCGGGCCAGCTTCCCCCTGTCTAACATGACGCCTTACCTCCGTCTTCTTACTGCCACCTCTCTGACGCAGCTATCAGCAATCAGCAGTCAGGTATCAGCTTTTAGTCTGCTGATTACTGACCCCTGATGGCTGACCTCTGACCCCTGTTCCCTGAACCACTCACGTCAAAGCGGTGCTACTGCCTTCCCCTCAGCACGGGATTTTAACACTTTGTCATACGTTGTCAACGGAAAATTTCCGCACAAAGATACTAATACTATATGTGTCAATTATTTAGGTTAAACATACAATATATTGTATAAATTTTTTTCTTGCATTCAAAATAGTGGTAAGTATAATTTTTTATATGGAGCCAAAAAAGGCGGTATCCGCACCTGGCGACAAGAAAGTAGGGGCTCGGCATGCCGTGCCCCTACACATGGTGCAACAGGGCATCCGTCAGAGGCTTGAGAAGTGGCTAAAAAATACCCCCTATCGGTTCAATCCAGACACCTCCACCGTAGATACCATCATAAAGGGTCTTGCCTTAAGAAAGTTGAAGTATGGGGAGGAATACTGCCCTTGTCGTGTAGTAAATAATGAGGATAAGGAAAAAAACAAGGGTATTATCTGCCCCTGCATCTACCATGAGGAAGAGATAGCCCAGGGCGGTATATGTTTCTGCGGGCTATTTGTGGGGACGAATTACGAACCTGAGTAGGGGCACGGCATGCCGTGCCCCTACATACTGTCTTTCAGTAGTTCTTTTATTTTGTAGGTCACGTCCTTACTCCGTACCAGTGCCTCCCCTACAAGGATTGCCCTCACGCCGGCCTTTTCAAGACGCCGTACGTCCTCTCTATTATGTATACCACTCTCACTTACCACTATCCTATCCACCGGGACGAGTGGTAAGAGTTTCAGAGTGGTGTTCATGTCCACTTTGAAGGTGTCTAGATCCCGGTTGTTTATGCCAATCAATCTTGCGTGGGTGTCCAGCACCTTTTTAAGCTCCTCTTCGGTATGCACCTCAACGAGGCAGGCAAGGCCCAATTGATCGGCAACCTTCAAGAAGGCCGAGAGGGTCTTTTTATCTAATAACCGTGCGATGAGCAAGACGGCGTCTGCCCCTGCCACCCTGGCCTCGTATAGCTGGTAGCCGTCTATGATAAAATCCTTTCGTAGAAGTGGAAGGTCAACCGTCTTTCTCACCTCCTCCAGGTTGGAGAGGCTTCCGTGGAAGAATTTTTTGTCTGTGAGTACGGATATGGCCGTTGCCCCGGCCCTTTGATACTCAAGGGCCAGCGCCACGGGGTCAAGTCCTTCCCTCAGCACCCC
>DATETB010000258.1:0-4764 GCA_035283825.1 Candidatus Brocadiales bacterium
TCTACCCTCCTTTTCAAATCAACCATATATTTTTACACCGTCTTCTTCTACGAGTTCGTTAAACATAGTCCTTTTTGAGAGGTCTATAAGGTCAACATTTTTGGTCATACTCTTTATGAGTTCTGCATAAAACTTAAAAAACAATTCTGGTTTAAGCCCCTTTACGCCAATGTCAATATCTTCAGCCTCTCCATCTGGTTCAATAGAAGAACCAAAAAGAAAGGCTACAGAGGCACCATATCTTCGGCAGAGACTAATAATTATTTGCTTTTCAGTATCAGCGATCATATTTAGACCTGGAGAAAAGAATTCTAGTAAATAGGGAAGGAGGTTTCAATCCCATTTTTGATTACTCACATAGCCATTAGACCTGCTACGCACTATACCTCAGCAGCCTCAGCCCATTAAAGATGACCAGGAGAGAGGCCCCCATGTCGGCGCCTACGGCCATCCAGAGGGTGGCCTTGCCCATTGCAGCCAGTCCCAGGAAGACGGCCTTTACCCCAATGGCAAAGATAATGTTTTGTTTTATCACCCCCAGGGTCTGCCTGCTCAGCCCCAGGGCAAAGGGTATCCTGGTGAGGTCATCGGTCATGAGGGCAATATCGGCCGTCTCCAGGGCGGTGTCCGTCCCTGCCGTACCCATGGCAATGCCTATCGTGGCGGCGGCCAGGGCGGGGGCGTCATTTACCCCATCGCCTACCATAGCCGTCCTTCCATAATTTTTGGTCAAGTGCCGCACCGCCTCCACCTTGTCCTCGGGGGAAAGCTCTGCCTGGTATTCCTCTACCCCCAGTTTCCCGGCTATGGCCTGGGCCGTGCCCCTGTTATCTCCCGTGAGCATGACTATCTTTTTAATACCCTTCTCTCTTAATGCCACCAGGGTGGGTTTGCTGAGGGGCCTCACCTCGTCGGCCACGGTAATAGTCCCCAATAGCTTATCTCCGCAACCTATCAGCATGACTGTCTTCCCCTGGGACTGGAGCACGTAGAGGAGCCGCTCCGCCTTTGCCGTAGATATCCCTAGTTCTCTAAAGAACTTCAGGTTACCAATGTGGTAATCTATTCCCTGTATCCTGGCCATAGCCCCTTTTCCTGGGATGGTCTTGTAATCCGTAACTTCTAGCAGCCCCAGTCCCTCTTTTCTGGCCCTTCGGAGTATGGCCCCGGCCAGATGATGTTCTGAGTGGGCCTCCACGGATGCGGCCACCCGGAGGAGTTCGTCGTGTGGCAGGGAGTCAAGGGGCATGATATCAATTACCTCTGGCACGCCCTTAGTGAGGGTGCCTGTCTTATCAAAGGCTATGGCCTCCAGTCGGCCGGCCTCCTCCAGGTGGACGCCGCCTTTAATGAGGACGCCGTGCTGGGCGGCGCAGGTTATGCCGGAGAGGAGGCTTACCGGGGTAGCTATCACCAGGGCGCAGGGGCAGGATATTACCAGGAAGACCAGTCCCATGTAGAGCCACGGGATTAAATCTGCTCCCAGGAAGGCCCAGGGTACGGTTGCGACCAGAAAGGCCGCGCCTATAACGATGGGTGTGTATATCCTGGCAAACCTGTCCACGAAACTCTGGTAGGGGGCCTTCTGGGCCTGGCACTCCTCTACGAGATGGATTATGCGGGACAAGGTGGTGTCTTTGGCCAGGTGAGTTACCCTGACCTCCAGTACCCCTTCCCTGTTGATGGTCCCAGCGAAGACCTCACAGCCGACGTACTTTTCCACAGGGGTGGACTCCCCCGTGATTGGGGCCTGGTTTACGGTGGAATAGCCTTCCACTACTGTTCCATCAAGGGGTATCTTTTCGGAAGGTCTGACAATGAGTATATCCCCCATTTGTATCTCGTTAACAGGCAGGACTACCTCTTCCTTTCCCCGCCTTACCAGGGCCTCCTGCGGGGTCAGGGTCATGAGCGAGCTTAGTGTGTTCCTTGCCCTGTCCAGGCTATAACTCTCCAGGAGTTGGGCCAGGGAGAAGAGGGCAATCACTGTGGCCGCCTCTCCCCACTCTCCGATGGCCGCCGCCCCGATGACTGCTATGCCCATCAGGGTGTTCATGTCAAGGGAGAGGCCCTTTGCTGCCTGGAATCCCTTGTAGAAAATCCTTGGTCCGCCCGTGAGCATGGCCATCAGGTATATGGGTATGGTTATCTCTCCCGGAAGGCCCTTGAAGGCTAAGGTCAGTCCTGCCAGTGCGAACAGTCCGGAGAGGCTGGTAAGAGCCAGTTGTCTCCGTCTCCCCCAGTCTGCCTCTTTAGGTACCCAGGTCTCAAGCAAGGTGGCCTCAAACCCTGTCTCCTGTATCCGTCCCAGGATTTCTTTGAGGTCTATCAGACTGCCGTCATACCTTACCTTCACCTCCTGGGAGAGGAGGAGGGTGTCCAGATGGAGTATACCTTTGAGGCCAGAGAGCTTCTTCTTGATGAGGTGGGCTTCTTCCTGGCAGTCCATGGCAGGAACCTTCAGTGTAACCAGATTTTCTTTTGGGTTATCAGGCATGGTGGGCAGGGGCTAAAGTCCGCACAGTTGCTTAAGCATGATAACAACACGTGCGTTTGTGGTCAAGGGATTTAACTAGGGGGTAGGGGATATATAGCTCAGGTGCTCCGCCACCTGAGAAAGGAGTAGGGGTAGGGGATATTGGAAATTGGAAATTAGAAATTGGAAATTTTAAAATTTTAAACTTCCAATTTACAATTCATTACCCCGTACTCCCTACACCCTACCCCCTGCTTTGACGTCTTTTGGGAGGGTGAACATGTGACTGTGTGTCAGGCCGTCGTAGTACCGCAACACCGGCGCTAACTTCCTGGCCTGTAGAATCTTATCCACCTCTATGCCTGGAATCTGTGATACGTCAACGGTGTCATTGGCTACAATAAAGCCCCACGTTGCCCAAAAGGACGGGACGAAAGAGGCGTACGAGTCCACGTGTCGGAAGATACGCCGGAGGGCCTTGTGTATTGTTACATGGCTGGCACAATCCAGACCCGATAGCTCCATTGCCTGTACCACCAGTAGACCTGAGGCTGTCAGATGCTGCCTGGCTGTGCGATAAAAGTCCTCCGTGTAGAGTGTTAGTGCTGGTCCCTCCTCCTGGGTATCGCCGCAGTCAACAATGATGCAGTCAAACCGCTCATTTGTTTTAGCGATGAAGTCTTTCCCATCTGCGAAGACCAGTTCCAGGCGGGGGTCCTGGAATGCCCCCTGGTGCCACTCAGGTAAGAACTTCTTACACTGTTCAACTAACTCGGCGTCTATATCTACCATAACGACGCGCTCTATAGTCGGATGCCGAAAGACCTCCCTGATTACCGCCCCTTCCCCCCCTCCAATGACTAACACCCTGCGCGGTTCAGGGTGGGCAATCAGTCCGGGATGCACGAGGCTTTCGTGATAAATGTACTCGTCCTCTTGTGCCGATTGGGTTGAACCATCTGTAACTAACATCTTCCCATACTCTTCCGTCACAAAGATGGCTACATCCTGAAACTTCGTCTCTTCCCAGAAAAGCACTTCGTCTATGGCATATTTATGCTGTCCATCCCATGGTCCGATTTCATCGTACCACAGCACGTTTGGGAGGGCCTTCATTAATAAGATTCTCCTTTCCAACCCGATTTCCTCCTTCCTACTACTTAAACATGCCCTTGTCAACTAGAAAGTCGCTTTGTGTTGTGGATGATATGGAGAGGCTGTTGCCCAACCCTAAAAAGTGTCTCTTTGGGCAATTTTAGCTGTCGTAAGTCCTTGTCTATCTGTTGTTCCATTGTTATGTTGGGCGTCCAAACCCACTTCGGCAACAGCCTCTAGACATGGGTAATCCGCTTCAGGCGGACGGAATTTGGATTTCCCTAATCCCTGCCCCCTGACTTTGGGACTTGCCCTTCTGGGGGTATTCGTACTTGACAGGAGGTATTCCGTTAATGTTTAATTAATCCTATGTACTGTTTCAAGAGAGGCGATTAACTAGCCCTGGAATCTTACATGACACTAGCCAACAAAATAACTCTGCTACGGATTCTTCTCACCCCGTTTCTCATTTTATGCACCCTGGAGGCCGCAAATGCCGAATGGTTCCGGTATCTTGCGGGAAGCCTCCTCTTTTTGGTGGGAATCGGTGATGTTGTAGACGGATATGTAGCTAAAAAGAGGAATGAGGTTACAAAGCTGGGCCAATTCCTTGACCCTGTTGCAGATAAGTTTGTTGTGATAAGCCTTTGTATAGTCTTATCGTCTCGTTTTTGGCCTGGGCCGCATCTGCCGTATTGGTTAGCCGCCCTTATATTGTGCAGAGAGTTGTTTGTCATTGTTGGATTCTTGTCATTGTCCTTAACCACCGTACATGCAAGTCCATGGCCGTGTCTATTGGGCAGGATAAATAACAACGCACAGCAGGTTATGTATGGCGTCGTTATTTTTGGAAACGTCATGCCCGATTCTGTGTTAACGTTTTTCTGGTGGGGTACGGGCTTTTTTTCTCTTATTTCCGCGTTAGCCTATATGTGGCTTGGTGTCCGTATTCTTAGTGAACGTCGAGGTTATAAAACAGACATAGACCGGAGTGCCCAGGAAGTAACCTGAGAGGAGTAGTAAAGATGCACTTTAGCAGTATATCAGAGGTTCTGGAAGACGTCAGGGCAGGGAAGATGGTCATCGTGGTGGACGACGCCAACAGGGAAAACGAGGGGGACCTGACCCTGGCGGCGGAGAAGGCCACTCCCCAGGCCATTAACTTTATGCTCTCTCAGGCCAGGGGTATCCTC
>DATETB010000259.1:0-5841 GCA_035283825.1 Candidatus Brocadiales bacterium
TGTATGGACGTAGCCATTCACCTTCATTGGCCTCCCATCTGGCCCCGTCAGTTCGGGCCGCAAGTTATAGGGGAGGGCCTCTACCTGGTGATTACCTGGCGTAGGGGTATTACCCTGCCTGAGCCTTACGTTTGCAACAAAGCATATGTCACAGCAGTTGACATTGGAACAATTCACCCCCTGCCTCTGCATGAACTCCCTTGCCCGCCTATCTACTTCTGCCCGATTGGCGTTTATGTCCGTAACGTTCATATCATCTGCAACGCGCTCGGCCAGTTCTGCCGTTGGGCCATTCCAGGTCCTTTCTATGTTTCTCTTCCATCTATCTGCCAGTGCCTGGGTGGCGGCCGGGCCGTGTATTTCAATGTTGACGGTAACGGTTACGGTACAGCGGTCTGGGCCAACAGTTACGGTGGTACTTGCGTAGGTTGTGTGATGGCTGGCGAGGAGGAGGGATAATGCTAGCAGAAAAATCAGTGTATGTATGAGTGTTACTCTGACTCTCACCGTGGTGCCAGTTTGTAATCGTTTACTATAAGTTTAAATACACGTAGGCTAAAGCCTGCGGCTACTAGCCTGCCGCTAACTCACCGCTCAACTCGTTTGTAGTCGTCTACAAGAAGGGCGTTGTAATAGATAGATGCCTTTTGGGGAGTATGGGTATTTATCTCCCTGACGATGTTATCAAAGGCGTCTACCTTTATGTTGACAGTCGTGACCCGGTGTTTCTTCCCATCTGCCGTTATTTCCATCTCGGCGAAGTCCCCATCCATGATATTGGGGTCTCTATATTCTTGTTTCAAATCAAAGAATTTCTCCTTTTTTATGACGTCATATATCTTCTTCATTGCCGTGGCGTCCAGGTCAAACTCACTTACCAGCACCAACTCCTTCCCCATGCCCTCGGGTTTCTCGTAGTTCTTGCCGTGGCCGTCCGGCCCTATTCTGATGGCATACTCCGGGGAGCCTGGCAGGCGTCCTGCAGAATGGAGGAATATGCTGAAATCATCCGGGGTTGGCATATTTTTTTTGGCTAAGAGGTCGGAGGGTGAGGCGGCTAATGCAATGCCAATCATGAGGGCAAAAAGTGATATAAGGAAGACCCTAGGGGACATGGACATTTTTGCACCGTACTTCCTAAGAAGGTCTACTAAAAAACAAACCTAGGCTGATGGGGCGCTATCTACCGCCCCTCCTGAAGACGTCTACCGCAAAGTGGGCGTTGAAGCTGGGCTCTACCCTGAAGTGGTCGTCTCCCCTGGGGAAGCTGGTGCTTGTGCCACGTAGCCCTATCCCACAGCCTGCGTAGACGTTCCTGCCATGGACGTTGCCGGGGAGGTCTTTCAGGAACCCAATCTCCATGTTAAACCCTAAGGCATCCTTACTGGCCCCTCTTATATCACGGTTAAAAGCTGTTTCCGGGGAGGTACGGGTAATGGTGGCCTTCTCCTTGTCAAACCCGAAACGGGTCCACTCAAACATCATGGCAACAAATGGGTTCCAGCCGCACCACATGGGATACTCAAAGGAAAGACCGGCAGAGGTCCTGTGGATGGTCCCTGAATCGTCAAACCTATATACATTATACTCGTCCGTAGAAGGACCGGCAGGGAAAGGCCCCCCGGTTACGTGGGTAAGGTTTTTGTTATCTATGTCCACCCCTGGGGTGGCATTGTATCCAAGGTTGGCGCGGAGATGTCCGCCTCCCACAGGGAGGGGAAAGCTCAGGTTCCCGCCTATCGTGAAGGCCGGGCGGTCTATCTCGCTGGACCCATCCGGGACGTAAAACCCTGGGGAGAGTTCAAACCGCGCCCCCTGCCACCAGCATACGTCCTTAGGTGTAATAGTCTTGTTATCAATGTCTACCGTCAGGTTCTTGGCGCCCCCGCTAAGCTCTAAGGCAATTATTTCCGTAACTACCTGTCCGTCCCTGCTAATCTCCGCCTTGTATGTGCCGTCGTCAGGTACCCAGAAGAATATACCCCCCTTGTCGTCTGACGTATGTCTATCAACCTCTTTTCCTGACTGGTCTGTTATTCTTACTGTACATCCAGTCACGGCCTTTCCTTCCTTATCCACTACGGTACCACCCACAGGGCCTACCACGGCATAGGCAGTACCGGCGTCCTGAGAGACCCAGTTAATGGGTGCCATACCAACTACAAGTGCCACCAGAAAGACAATGTAGCCGCAGACTTTAGCCTGCGTTGTCCTTGCCAGAGTTGTGGCAGGAATTTCGTGTTGTTCTAGTCTGTTCGGCATGGTCTCTCCCTCTTTTTCCAAAGGAATTGTGTTACCGCACCCCTGTATTATTCCCTAGAAAGTTACTACAACATGAATGAAATGTCAATAAAAAATGTCTATAGCTTGTAGAGTATATAGAGAGGCTGTTGCCTAAGTGGTTTTGTGTGCTAAAGTGCTCGTGGACACCCCCAATTTTCTCCCCCTCCCTTCGCTCCGCTCAAGGACGGGCCTCTCAGACATTCAGTCCACGCAGGTACTGCCGGAACTCATCCCCAAGCTCCGGATTCTTCAGGGCCAGTTCTACTGTAGCCTTCAGGAGGCCGAGCTTGTCCCCGCCGTCGTATAGTTTCCCTTTTACCTCACAGGCATAGAGGGCAGAACTGCCTAGCAGTCTCTTCAAGGCGTCTGTAAGCTGTATCTCTCCGAGGGCTCCAGGTGTCAGGTCTTCCAGTATGTCAAATATCTCTGGCGGCAGGATGTATCTGCCAATGATTGCCAGGTTGGAAGGGGTTTTTTCCGGGGAGGGTTTTTCTACCAGGTCTAATATCTTGTAGACCCCTGTGCTTACACGATTGGCCTTGATTATCCCGTAGCGAGATACCTCAGACCGTTCTACCGTGCTCACCGCAATCACTGGGCCTTTGTAATGATTATACACCTTCAGTAGTTGTTTCAGGGCAGGGGTATTAGAGTCTATTATCATGTCTCCCAGGAGTACTGCAAACGGTTCGTTGCCCACTGCCTCTCTTGCACAAAGGACTGCATGTCCCAACCCTAGCGCCTCCTTCTGCCTTACGTAGCAGAAGCTTACCAGGTTAGAGACCTTCTGTACTTCCTGGAGGAGTTTTTCCTCCCCTTTCTGTTCCAATATGCGCTCTAGTTCAAAGGAGGTGTCAAAGTGGTTTTCTATGGCTTGTTTCCCACGGCCTGTTACCAGGATTATCTGCTCTATCCCTGACTCCTTTGCCTCTTCCACGATGTACTGTATCATGGGCTTATCAACTATGGGGAGCATCTCTTTGGGAAAGGCCTTGGTGGCGGGTAGAAACCTGGTACCCAGACCTGCCACTGGCAGTACCGCTTTTCTTATCTTTTGTTTCAAGTCTTCTTTAGGGAACAGGGAGTAGCAATCTCTTTTTTCTGCCCCCTACTCCCTACTCCCTAGCCCCTATGTTGGCACTGGCAGTCTGTACCAGTTGGTCAAAACCTTTAGCGTCATTGATGGCCATGTCGGCCAGGAGCTTTCTGTTTATATCCAGTCCGGCCTTTGCGAGGCCACCCATGAACTGGCTGTAAGAGAGTCCCCTTTGCACGGCCGCAGCATGGATGCGAATAATCCACAGACTCCTGATAGTCCGCTTTCTTGCCCTGCGGTCGCGGTAGGCGTAAGCCCCGGCCCGCAGGAGGGTCTCCTTGGCCTTTCTGTAGAGTTTACTCCTTCCCCCCCAAAAACCCTTGGCCGCCTTGAGGACCTTCTTCCTGGCCTGTCTCCTGGCGGCCCCTTTCATTGCCCTAGTCATGGTTCACACTCCTCCTATGGAAATACAGAATACAGAATACAGAATTCAGAATACAGAACGTAGGATTCTGAATCCTGACCCGTCTTAGGCGGGCTGAATTACCCGCGCAGTAGAGGCCTCATTGATTTGAGCTGTGTTTCGTGGATGAGGGTCTTTCTCCGCAAGTGGCGGCGGCGTTTAGCCGATTTCCCCGACAGGAGATGGCCCTTATAGGCCCTGCTGTGGATGATCTTACCACTAGCAGTAACCTTCACCCTCTTGGAAAGTCCCTTATGAGTTTTTAGCTTTGGCATAATGAGTGTCCTTTACCCGTACCAATCCGGTACAGGGTTTATGTCTTTGGGGCAAGAAGCAGACTCATCTTCCTGCCATCCAGTGTTACCCCCTTTTCTACCTTAGCAACGTCCTCTAGCTCCTGGGCGACCTTCATGAGCATCTCCTTACCCAGCGCTGCATGCGCCCTTTCTCTTCCCCTGAAGATCATGTTCACCAGCACCTTGTCTTTCCTTTGCAGGAATTTTCTGGCCTGTTGAGTCTTGGTATGGAGGTCATGGGGGTCTATCTTTGGCCTCACCCGCAACTCTTTTAGCTGACTAACGTGGTGTCTGTGTACCTTCTTCTTCTGGCGGTACTTGAATTTCCCAAAGTTCATGAGGCGGCAGACTGGTGGGTCTGCCTGCGGCGCCACTTCTACTAAGTCCAGTTCTAATTGTCTTGCCTTCTGTAACGCCTCCTCCCTTGTGAGGATCCCTAGCTGTGCACCCTCGTCATCTATAACCCTTAACTGCTTTGCAAAGATCCTTTCGTTTATCCTATATTCCTGAGAAATAAAAAACCTCCTTCCTTAAAATGGTCTTAGAGTCTTTCCCTGACTTCCCTTTCTAGACGTGCTAGAAGGGCGTCTGGGGGGAGACGACCTTCGTCTCCTTTCTCCCGGCTCCTGAGGGAGACTGTGCCTTCTTCTACCTCTTTGTCACCAATAATCAGGAGGTAGGGCACTTTCTCTGTCCGCCCCTCCCTGATTTTGTAGCCGACGGTTGCATTTCTGAGGTCACACTGGACCCTGATACCCTTTTCTTCCAATCGGGTCTTCAGACTGTGGGCATAATCGGCGTGGGTGTCCTTTATGGTGAGTATCTTTACCTGTACTGGGGCTATCCACAGGGGGAAGGCCCCGCTGTAATGCTCTATCAGACATCCCAGGAATCGCTCCAGGGCCCCCAGCACCGTACGGTGAACCATTACTGCCTTGTGCTCTTTACCGTCCGGGCCTATATAGTTGACGTCAAACCTCTCTGGGAGGTTGAAATCTACCTGTATAGTTGGCCCCTGCCAACCCCTGCCCAGGGCGTCCTTTATCCTTATGTCTATGGAGGGCCCGTAAAACTTGGCTTCTCCTTCACCTACTACGAAGGGGAGGTCCTTGGACTCAAGTGCCCGTCTAAGGGCCGTCTCAGCCAACTCCCAATTCCCGTCGCTCCCGATATATTTGTCCTTTTCCCCCTTACCCCTGACGGCCAGCTCTATCTCGTATTCCTTGAACCCGAAGGAGGAGAGCATGTACTGGGCCAGGTTTATGACCCCTATTATCTCTCCTTCTAGCTGTTCGGGTGTACAGAATATATGGGCGTCATCCTGGGTAAACCCTCTTACCCTGAGGAGGCCGTGGAGTACCCCCGAGCGTTCGTAGCGATATACCGTCCCTAGCTCGGCAAACCGGATGGGGAGGTCTCGGTAGCTCCTCATGTCTGACTTGAAGATGAGTACGGCAAAAGGGCAGTTCATGGGCTTCACTAAGTATTGGCTTGTCTCTAGCTCAAAGGGGGCAAACATGCTCTGGCGGTAGAAGTCCCAGTGTCCACTGGTATGCCAGAGACTGGCCTTAGCTATATGGGGGCTATAGACAATCTCGTAACCCCTTTTGTAGTGCTCTTCGGACCAGAACCTTTCTATGACGTTCCTGATACGGGCCCCTTTTGGGTGCCAGAGGACCAGCCCGGGACCACACTCCTCTCTGAAGCTGTACAGGTCCAATTCTCTTCCCAGCTTCCTGTGGTCCCGCTTCTTGGCCTCTTCC
>DATETB010000260.1:0-9539 GCA_035283825.1 Candidatus Brocadiales bacterium
CAGGACAACACAAGTTAAAGGTATGGGGAGAACGGCTAAAACCCACACAATTGCGGAAGGACTTCTTCGCCACCGTTGAGAGTGGCAAAGGGGCCTCGGTTGAAATTCAGCCATAAACTTGTAGCCGCAGGCTTTAGCCTGCGAATAGTACATTATCATAAGTAGCCGCAGGCTTTAGCCTGCGTGGACAGGGTTCAAACCACAAGGAGGAGTAATTCATGGACTCAAAAGAGAAAGACCCCAAGAGAGAAGGGACGATAGCCAGTTATAATGTCTCCCGTCGGGACTTCCTGAAGCTGGCTAGCACCCTGGGCTTCAGCGGCCTGGCGGCAGGGCCACTGGTAAGCTGGCTAACACCGGCCTTCGGTCAAGAGGTACCCAGCCCACTGGAGAAATACCCTGATAGGGACTGGGAAGAGTCCTATCGTAACCTGTTCAGATACGACAGCGACTTCACATTCCTGTGCGGACCAAATGATACCCACGGCTGTCTACTAAAGGCACACGTAAAGAATGGCGTCATCGCCAGCATCAGCCCTACCTACGGTTACGGGCAGAGCGAAGACGTCTACGGAAACCGGGCCTCTGCCCGCTGGGACCCCAGGTGCTGTCAGAAAGGGCTAGGGATGGTAAGACGCTTCTACGGAGACCGCCGCGTCCGTGGCCCAATGGTGCGCAAGGGCTTCAAGGAATGGGCAGACAAGGGATTCCCAAGAGACCCAAGTACCGGCAAGCCCCCGGCAGAATTCTTCCAGAATAGGGGCAAAGAACCCTTCGTCCAGGTAAACTGGGACGAGGCATTTACGATGGTAGCCAAGGGGTTGGAAAATATAGCCCGCACCTATAGTGGCCCGGAAGGGGCAAACCGTCTAAAGGCCCAGGGGTACGATGAGGCCATGATTGCCGCAATGGATGGGGCCGGCACCAGAACCCTTAAATTCCGTGGTGGCATGCCGCTCCTGGGCGTTACCCGCATATTTGCCAAGTACCGCCTGGCCAACGGCATGGCCCTACTGGATTCTTACATCAGGGGCGTAGGACCAGACAAGGCCCTGGGTGGGCGTGGCTGGGATAACTACTCCTGGCACACCGACCTCCCCCCAGGACACCCGATGGTCACAGGGCAACAGACCGTAGACTGGGACCTCTTCACGGTAGAGAACTCCAAGGTTATAGTAGTTTGGGGCATGAACTGGATTTCAACCAAGATGCCTGACGGCCACTGGCTGACAGAGGCAAGGCTGAGGGGGACAAAGGTGGTGGTGGTGGCCGCCGAGTACTCCTCCACTGCCAGTAAAGCGGATGAAGTGATAGTGGTCAGGCCTGGGACCTCGCCAGCCCTGGCATTGGGCATGGCAGGCATAATCATGAAGGAAAAGCTCTACAATGAGGAGCACGTCTATAGTAAGACAGACCTGCCCTTACTGGTCAGGACGGATACCTGGAAACTCCTCAGGGCCAGTGACATCATTAAGGACTACAAACTGGCTGACCTACAGAACTTCATCAAGGTCGGCGACCCCAAAGACTTCCCACCACCCCCCAAGACAGAGGTCATGTATGTCCCCAAACAGCTACGTGAGGAGTGGGGAGACTTCGTGATGTGGGACGTTATAAAAGGCAAACCAGTTGTAATAACCAGAGACCAGGTTGGAAAGGGATTTGGGAAGGCAGGCGTAGGCAAGCCTGCGCTGGAGGGTGAGTTTGACGTAACACTGGTGGACGGCAAGACCATTAAGGTCGCCCCCATCTTTGCCCTCATCCAGCAGTACATCAACAACAGCCTTGACGTTAACACCGTCTCAGAGATTACCTGGGCCCCCAAAGAGGCCATCCTCTCCCTGGCCAGGGAGATTGCAGCCAATCCAAGGAGCGTACTACTTTGCACGGGGATGGGTCCAAATCAGTTCTTCAACAGTGACCTGAAAGACCGTGCCATCTTCCTCCTTGCCGCACTGACGGCCAATATCGGATATGCCGGCGGCAACATCGGGAGTTTCGCAGGTAACTACAGGGGGGCACTCTTCAATGGCCTGCCCCAATGGGTGGCTGAAAATCCATTTGACATAGAGCTAGACCCCAAGAAGCCTGCACGCCCCAAGCTCTACTGGAAGAGCGAGTCAGCCCACCATTTTGACTACGGAGACCGTCTCCTGAAGGCTGGCGATACCACCCTCACAGGGAAAACCCACATGCCCAACCCCACCAAGGCCTGCCTATGGTCCAACAGAAACTCCATACTGGGCAATGCCAAGTGGCACTTTGACGTGGTGAACAACACACTGCCAAAGATTGAGATGATTGCAACCAGCGAGTGGTGGTGGAGCGGTACATGCGAGTACTCAGACGTGGTCTTTGCAGTAGATTCCTGGGCAGAGATGAAGTTCCCGGACCTTTATGCCGCCGTTACCAACCCCTTCTGCCAGGTCTACCCCGCCACGCCCCTCCCCAGAATACTGGACACCCGCCACGATATGGAGGTGGCGGCTGGGATAGCCTCCGCCCTGGCTAAAGTAACCGGGGACAATAGGTTTGCCGATTACTTCAAGTTCGTACAGGAGGGCAAGGTAGAGGCATATCTCCAGAGGGTAATCAACCTCTCACAGACCACGAAGGGTTACAACATTGAGAAACTGAAGGCCGATGCGGCAGACGGGGTCCCAGCCTTGATGATGAACCGAACTTACCCCAGGGTAGTCGGTTGGGAGCAGGCAGAGGAGGATAGACCCTGGTACACAAAGACCGGAAGAAATGAATTCTATAGAGAAGAGCAAGAATTCATGGACTCCGGAGAAAACATCCCTGTCCATCGTGAACCCATAGATTCCACCTTCTATGAGCCAAACGTCATAGTGGGCTCTCGGCAGCCGTCCATGAAACCCAAGAGTCCCGCTGACTACGGGATACCAGACTCTACTGAAGACGTTGAAAACCGCCAGGTCCGCCACGTGGTAAAACCATGGCTGGAGGTGGGTGCTACCCAGCATCCCCTGAGGAAAAATGGGTTCAAGTTCATCCTGCATACCCCGAAATACCGCCATGCCTCACATACCACCCCTACGGATACAGACTCTGTGGCTGTATGGCAGGGGCCCTTCGGTGACCCCGTCCGCAGGGACAAGCGGAAACCCTTCGTAACCGAGCACTACCTGGACATGAACCCCCTAGACGCAAAGGAACTGGGCATAGAGGACGGCGACTACATCTATGTGGACGGCGACCCCCAGGACAGGCCCTACAGGGGTTGGAAGCCAGGCACTGAGAACTACAAGGTGGGGCGCATGATGTGCAGGGCCAGATACTACCCTGGTACCCCAAGGGGCGTCACCCGTATGTGGCATAACGTCTATACAGCCACCTTCGGTAGTGTCAAAGGACACGAGGAACGACCGGACGGCCTGGCAAAGAATCCCCTCACGGGATACCAGGCCATATTCCGCTATGGGAGCCACCAGAGCGTCTCCAGGGCATGGATAAAACCCACGTGGGAAACAGATTCCCTGGTAAGAAAGGGTTACTTCGGCCAGGCCATAGGAAAGGGTTTTGAGGGTGACATCCATTGCGCCATTGGTGCCCCCAGAGAGTCCTTTGTAAAGATTACCCGCGCCGAACCAGGTGGAATGGACGGCAAAGGCCTCTGGGAACCTGCGGCCAAGGGACTCAGACCCACCTATGAGTCCGCAGAGATGAAGAACTACCTTAAAGGGGCTTACGTAAGTTAGGAGGCAAACTAACGGCTCACGGTAGGGGCACATTGTAATGTGCCCCTACATAAGCTAAGCTAGGAGGAAAACTAATGTCTCACGAAGTCTTCAACTGGCAGATTAACCGAAAGATGACCTACTGGTACCCTGAGCACCGCCCAAGGCGTCAGTTTGCAGGGGTCTTTGACATTAACAAGTGCATCGCCTGCCAGACCTGTAGTCTGGCCTGTAAGACCACCTGGACCTCCGGGAAGGGACAGGAGCTCATGTTCTGGAACAGCGTGGAGACCAAGCCCTGGGGTAGTTACCCCACGGGGTGGGACGTCAAGGCCCTCAGCCTCCTCGGCCCACAGAAGTGGGGGGCAGATGAGTACGTAGGGGCGACCGTCTTTGAGGCCGCCCCTAAGGGAGAAAGGGTACTGCAATACCAGCCAGAAGATATGGACTGGTGTAACGTGAACCTGGGAGAGGACGAATGCTCAGGCATGATAGAAAAGGGCGCCTACCTGAAGATCCCCCACGCCGTCTGGTTCTTCTACCTCCAGCGGATATGCAACCACTGCACCTACCCCGCCTGTCTTGCGGCCTGTCCGAGGGGGGCTATCTACAAAAGGCCGGAGGATGGCGTAGTCCTGATTGACCAGAAGAATTGCAATGGCCACAGGGAGTGCATGAAGGCATGTCCTTACAAGAGGATATTCTTTAACGTAGTCACCGGCACCTCAGAAAAGTGCATCGCCTGCTATCCAAGCCTTGAGAGCGGGAAGAGTAATAGGTGTTTTGAGACCTGCATCGGGAAGATACGCCTGCAGGGATGGATAAATACCCCAGAAAAGGCCCAGGAGGATAACCCGGTGGACTTCCTGGTGCATATCAGGAAGGTGGCCTTGCCTCTTTATCCCCAGTTTGGGACGGAGCCAAATATCTATTACATCCCCCCCAAACAGGCGGACCCCGTCTTCCTTCGCCAGATGTTCGGCCCCGGGGTGGACAAGGCCATTGCCACCTACAAGAATGCCAAGGACGACCCTGAGTTGCTGGGTCTCTTACTCCTTCAAGGTTCTTCAGACAGGATTATTGAGCGCTTCAAGGTCAAAGATGGGACGGCCATCGGATATACGGCCAAAGGGGCAGAGATAGTACGTGTACCCCTGAAGGAGCCGATGTACGTCCGTCCCTACAAAGACGTAGCTCTAGACGTTTTCAGGCACAACGTTACTTAGGAGGCACCAGGATGCAAAGGAAAATAATTTTCCCAATTTTGACAGTACTTCTCCTCCTCTGGTATTGTACACCAGAGGCCTCGGCCCAGAAAAAGGAGGTAAAGATACTGCCAGAGAAGATTGTCAGCAAGTTCCAGTCGGGGGTTCTCCAATTAACAGACCCCACCAGCAGTCTCTGGCTAAATCTGCCAGCCAACACAGTTAAGCTCATACCGCAGGACGTCCAGGAACCCAAACTGGCCCAACCCGCTATCACCTCCTTAAAGGTGAGGTCAGTAAATAACGGCACGTGGATTGCTTTCCACATAGAGTGGGAAGACGCCACCGAGGATTTTAACCTTCGGGCAGACCGATACTCCGATGGAGTAGCGGTGGAATTTCCCCTGAACCCCAAACAGCCCCCTGACCACCGAATGGGGAGTGAAAAAGAGCCTATCCACCTACTCCTCTGGAAGGCCTCTCAGCAAAAGGCCAAGGAAGGGACCTCCTTCCTTGCCCTCAACTATCCCAACAGATGGAGTGATTACAGCCCCTACGAACTGCCGGGGAGCGCTGTCTCTCCTGCTCGTGCGGCAGACATAAAAAACCTCCTGCCAGCAGTGGCTCTAGGGAATCCAATAGTACCCGGCACTGCCCCTGTGGTGGAGGAAATCTATGCAGAGACGTGGAATAAGGTGCTAGTACAGGAGGACCAGGACGCCAAAGGAAAGGGGACGTGGAAGGATGGGCGCTGGTATGTGGTAATTGCCCGCCCCTTATTCACCCCGGACCCCCAGGATGCACCCCTTGACGGGGGTTCAAGCTATGTGTCCTTTGCCTGTTGGGATGGCGTTAAGGCAAACCAGGGGCCACGCAAGATGGTCACCGAGGGCTGGCTTGCCCTGGAGATTGGTAAATAGGAGAAACTGACTAATGAACCATACCTCTCTGAAATATCTACTTGGCAGGAGCGCCCTGTACGGTCTCCTTGCCCGCTGTTTCCACCCACTGGAAAACGGGGGGTGGCAGACGATAGTAAACCTCTCCAAGGAGGTACCAACGGAATGGAAAAGCCACGTACAGGGCCTCCTGGAAAAGGGGCCACCATCTACCGATGACTACATGAGGTCTTTTGGCACTGCAGGGGCCTGCCACGACTGCGAGACCGCCTTCTTAAACGGCCTCCCTACCGGAGGGGCACTTGCTGATGTGGCAGGCTTCTATCAGGCCTTTTCTTTCCCCCTCGCCTCAAAGAAGAGGAATCCCCCCGACCATATTGGCACACACCTAGAATTCTTGTCCTTCATGTTCGCCAAGGAGGCAAAGGCACTCTTCGCAGGAGATAAAGAGGCAAGAAAGACATGCCTCTCCGCAAGGGGAAAGTTTGTTAGAGACCATATGTCCCAGTGGATACCCCTTTTCGTCAATGGCGTGGCGGAACACTCCACGCATGATTTTTACGTACAGGCCGCTACCACCCTCCAGGAGGTATTAAAGGAAGAAAACACCCGATAAAACAAGTCTTCGTATCAGTTGTAGCCGCCCGCCTCAGGCGGGCGACTTACTGTCTACAAAAGGGACAAAAAGCGGTTAAGTCTCTATCCATCCCCAGCCCGTGAGACTAACCTGCCTATGTCCCTTTTGTCTTTCTGGCACCTTTGACAGGGCAGGCGTGGCGTTTACATATTGAATCCAGAGGAAGGATTGAAATGGTCGGCGTTAGATGCCCAGTCTGCCTTGAAGAGCTGGAGATAGAGGATGCCCCCGAGGAAAAGACCCACGGTTGTGCCCTCTGCGGGAGGAGGGTTACTGCCTTTATGTGGCCCCGCTGTCTCTCAGAGTTTACTCCGCCTGAGGCGGACGTGGCAGAGGTCTGCGAGGTCTAGAACTCTCTGGCCAGTCCGCCTAAGGCGGACTTGACCTTCTTTGCGATATTCCTGCCCAGGGTTGATGCCTTCTTCAGGTCTTCCTCTCTGGGAGGGCCTTGCACCTCAAGGGAGTCTACTATATCAAAGCCGGCAGGTTGGAGTCTTGCCTTAATCTCTTTAACCGCACCTCCAGCCCAACCGTAAGAACCAAAGACGGCCACCATCTTCCCCCTGGGTTTCATTGTCCTTATTAGTTCAATGGAAGAGGCGAGCCTGGGATGGACGCCGCCGTAGAAGGCGGGTGAGCCAAAGACTATGGCACTGGAATCCACCAGCTCCTGTACTATATGGGAGACGTCGGTACTGAGCATGTTGTAGGCCATTGCCTCCACCCCCTCCTCCCGTATCGCCGCCGCAATAGCCTTCTCAAGCTCGGTAGTACTGCCGTACATGGAGACGTAGATTATAACGACCTTTGGCCTCAACGGCCCAATGGCCCACCCTCTGTGCGCCTGGAGGATTTTATCGGGGTTCCGCCATACCGGTCCATGGCTTGGGGCTATTATTTTTATGTCCAGACCCTCCAGTCTCTCCAGGGCCTTCCTTACCGGGTTTAGAAAGATCATCATTATCTCTGCATAGTACCTCTTGGCCTCCGCCAGGACGATATCCCCGACCTCATCCGCATAGAGCCTTTCTGACGCCACATGGGCCCCAAAAAAGTCACAACTGAGCAGTATCTTATCCTCCACGCAATAGGTGAACATCGTCTCCGGCCAGTGGAGCCAGGGGGCATCTATGAACCTGAGGGTCTTATCTCCAAGGGAAAGGGTATCACCGCCTGCCACCACCTTTACCCTCTCCTCCGGGATGTCATAGAAAACCTTTGCCATGCCAAGCCCCTTTTTCGTGGTAACGAGCTGGGCCTTCCTGGCTATGGACAATAGTTTGGGGAGGGAGCCGGCATGGTCAGGCTCGGCATGATTCATTACTACGTAGTCTATGGTCTCAGGGGCTACTACCTCTGAGACCTTTTTCAGGAGGGTGTCGGCAAAGTCAGGACTAACCGTGTCCACCAGGGCGGTACTGCCCTTTCCTTTAATGAGGTAGGAGTTGTAGGTGGTACCGTAAGGGAGGCTCATAAAACTATCAAAGACAGTCCTCTCCCTGTCTACGGCGCCCACCCAGTACACTCCAGGGACTATCTCTACGGCCTTTTCCAGCATCTTAGAAGGTGTTCATGTAATCTATCACCGCCTCCACGTCCAGGAAAGGCACCTCCGTAAAGGCCGGCATCTCGGTCTTTTTGCCATGATGGAGCTCAGGGCGTGTAATGCAGAGACGAATCCAATCGTACTTGTATTTCTTGGTAATACCTATCACGGCTGGACCCGTAACACCGCCTTCCCCCTTCAGGCCATGGCACTGAAGACACCCTAACTTATTCCAGAGCCTTTTGCCTCTCTCTAGCCTCTCCTGATTCTCACGACCTGGAACAAAGGTTGCAAGAAAATTGACGACATCTCTTACCTCATCGGCCTGCAGTTCTGTAAAGGCTGGCATCAAGGGCTTTGGGCCGTGAGAGATGGCGGAGTTAGTCACACTCAATGCAAGAAACTCCTCTCCGTATTTCAGCGTCACCCCCTTCAAGACCGGGCCCTTACCCCCCTGTCCTTCCTCCCCATGACATTCAATACAGCCTTTACCGGCATATATCTTTTTACCCCTCTCTATGGACTCCTTTAGCAGGGACTCTCGTTCTGCAACCGCAGGTGGTATCCTCTCCGCAACGGCCTTCTCCAGTGCCTCTATCTTTGTCTTCTGGCTTTCTATTATTTCTTGCTGTTTCTTAATTTGTTCCCTGGTTTCGTCTAACTGCCTTTTTAACTCCTCTAATGGCTGGGCGGATGCCATGCTCGTCAGGAAGAGAAGTGACACAAACACTAAACCCATTGTACGCAACATAGTAGCCCTCCATACAAATAAGCTAGACTTCATAACCTCCCCTTTGCCCCGGCCACCAGTCTGGAGGCAAGCTCCCCCACGGCCTTTATCCTCTCAGTAGCTGGACGGTCTACGTACCGTTCCAACTCCTTGACGATGGCGCTCCCCACGATTACGCCGTCTGCCACCTGTCCTACGGCCCTGGCCTGTTCAGGTGTAGAGACACCAAAGCCCAGGGCAATCGGCTTATCCGTCATGCCTTTTAGTTTCTGTATGTTCTCTCGCATATCTGGTGGGAGGGCATCCCTCACCCCTGTAATACCCACCACGGCGATATAGTAAAGAAAACCCTGGGTGCCTTTGGCTATCCTGGACATCCTCTCTGGCGTAGTAGTAGGGGCAACAAAACAGACTATCTTGAAGTCCTTCTCCTTAGCCGCCAGGTGTACTGCATCGCTCTCCTCTATGGGCAGGTCTGGGATAGTAGCCCCATCAAGACCTGCCTCCTTGGCCCTGGCCACAAAATTTTCAGGCGTCCCTTTAAAGACAAGGCTATAGGAGACCATTGCCACGATAGGGATATCTGTCTCTTTTCGCAGGCCCTTGACGCATTCAAATACCTGAGAGACCTTCAGGCCCTTAGAGAGGGCCCTGTAGTAGGAGGCTTGGATTATTGGCCCATCGGCGATGGGGTCTGAGAAGGGGATACCTAGTTCTATAATATCTGCCCCACGCCTCTCCAGCTCAAGGACAAGACCCCTGGTGGTCTCTAAATCTGGGTCTCCCGCAGTTATGAAGGGGATGAAGGCGGGTTCTTTTCT
>DATETB010000261.1:0-5296 GCA_035283825.1 Candidatus Brocadiales bacterium
ACTTCCTGGCCGAAGAAATCTCCCCGAATACCTACCTGAACGTAATGGAGCAGTACCACCCCTGTTACCGTGCCAGGGAATTTGCAGAGATAAACCGAAGGATTACCCACGATGAATACATGGAGGTCTACCTCTACGCCAGACAAAAGGGCCTGAGGCTGGCAGACTGAAGATTACGCAGGGCGAATCACCGGTGCATACTGCGTCCCGCCATCACCCTGCGTGTACAATTCGGTTGTATTGCAAGAACAACCAACCTCTAGTATAATTACTTCTTTGCGGGAAAGGCAGTCCTGGCAAAGCAAGACTAATGAAACCTGAAGAATTGAAACGTAGCGATATGCGGGAACTGCAGAGGATGGCCGACCATGTCTGCATGCTCATTGTTGGTACTGACTATCCTGAGATAGACATTGAGATTGAGAAAGCCAAGGTGCGTCAGAGGTGCGAAGAACTCTACCCCGACAGGATGCACCTCTACGAGATGATATACGAGAGCCGATTCAACAGACTCTGGTATCAATTCAGGGAGGCCAGGGAGTAGGGGCAGACCTACGTGTCTGCCCTACGTCTCAATGACTTGAATCGCAGAGGGGTCATCAATGCCCAGTCCCAGGCTGGCCGCCGTCTGGATGTATTTAGGCTTCCTGCCCGCCTGCTCAAGGGAAGGCAGCCCCATCTCCCTCCGCTTCTCCTCAATAATATTTGCCCCAATGCTATCCATGGCCACAGGGTCTGTCCCCAGGAGTACCCCGTTATAGCGCCAGGCCCATTGCGCCTTATAGGCAGGACCACCGTTACACTGGGCCACCAGGGCATCACAAACCGTTAACCTTACCTTCCCTCTTATGTAAGGGTGGCTGTACAACTCGGCAACGTAGGGGTCGCAGTTATTGTCGTGATACTTATTGGGGTTATGGATTACGCCATAGAAATTCTTCATGGCCATAGACACCCCCGCCAGGTCATGGTCCTTGAGCACCGGGACGTTTACGATGGCCGTGCATAGGCCGGATATAACCCTGCTAAAACAACTCCCCACCCTGCCCACCACTTCTGGCCTGCTCTCGTAACCCCCCCCGCTCAGTTCGTCCGTCCCAAAACACTTTAGCCCACCACCCTTACTAATGGTGAAACCCGCCTCTTTAAGCTCCTTACTCGTCCTGTCAAAGATAATAATATTCCCCTCTCTTACACCTGCCAGTTTGAGGCCCCGTATAATGGACTCCACCAGCTCCACGTGGGGAGAAAACGCCCTCTTTGCCAGGCAGTTGAGCTTGAGACCCACCACGTCATCGGGCTTGAAGAAGCTGGCCCAGGCCTTATCAGGGGATTTTATCCCACTAAGCCTCATTAGCCCATCGTCCAGGACCTTACCAATTAGCCCCCCGTTCGCCTTCCCATCGCCCCCCAAAAACTTCTCATGCCTGGCAATAATCAGTCTTGATTTTGCAGGTGGCTGCAGGGACGGGGCTTTAGCCCTGTCCGATATGGACAGTGCAGGGGCAGGACTCGCCCTGCCGACCGTCTCCAGCCCCAGGGGACCCAAAACCAGCCCTGTCCCCAGGGCCTTCAGAAACTGCCTCCGTGTAGCCCTAGCCAAAGTCAGCCCTTCTGGTAAAATTCTCGCCATTATCCTCAAGAACCCCGTCATCCTTCTCCGCATGAGACGGCGGAGAGGGACCTCATTAATGAAGCATTATAACCCCCTGAGGAGGCATGTCAACCAAGCCATCCCACCTGAGGCGGAGTAGGAGAAAACCAGTGGAGGCTCCTTGCAGGCCCATGTAAGACTTGCCCTAAAAAAAGAACTGTGTTAAACTAAAATCTTTATTATATGAGATTCTAAGGCTCGCCTTACAAAGGGAAGGTTACCCATGGGGTTCAGGAGTGAGGCCACACACCATCTTGGGTGTAGAAACTCCAGCGGCGGTTTTACCCTGATTGAAGTAATCATCGTCCTTGCCATCATCGGCCTCCTGGCGTCTGTCCTTACTCCTACCGTGGTCAGATACGTCCAGAGTTCCAAACTCAGGAGGGCCACCAAGGACGTAGGGCTTATCGGGGCCGCCATCGCTGCCTTTTATAATGACCTGGGGGATTGGCCTGTCTGGCAGGTAGGGACCGCCCGGCAGTCTGGCGACGCCAAGGCCGCCCTCCTGTACGGGCCAGGTACACTGCCCGGCCAGAGTGGTGTACCCTCTGGAGACACTGGAGATACCCTGGTGAACCAGCTAGGCGTCAATAACCCTGCCTACCCTACTAATGTAGCCGACCCCACCCTGCCGTACGCCTGGAGGGGTCCCTACCTGGAACAATTCCGTGCAGACCCCTGGGGACATGCCTATCTGGTCAATGTGAAGTTCCTCTGGCCGCAAAACGAGCAGGGGAATAAGCCCGTCTACGCCCTTTCCTCAGGCCCTAATAGGGTGGTAGACACAGACTTTGAACAGGCAGGTCCAAATATGATTGTAGGTGGGGACGATATAGTCTACCGCATAAAGTAGGGGCACGGCGCGCCGTGCCCCTACAGTCGCATATGGGGTAGTTTAATGGCTACAAATTACGGGCTTGCAACATGAAATGTAGGGGCGACCCGGCGGGTCGCCCCTACCAACAATGTCCTGGATTGCTGGAGTGGGGTCTCAATCCATTCTTAAACTGTTTGTAAGTCCATTTATTGCACAGACTTGGAGTAATCTATCAGAAACACACAAATTGTATTATAAAACAATTAACGTATAAATAGCAAACGGCACCATTTTTGATGAATACAACCCTATAACCGTAGGGGTGGGTTTAAAACCCGCCCCTACATCTGGGACCAGTTGGGCGGTAAGTGTCCTCTTATTTCACTCATTAACCCAAATGGAGGTTGAAAGAAGATGTCAAAGAGACTGAGGGCCTTAATAATTAGTGCGGCAGTCCTGGGTGTGGCAGTTATTGCAGTAAACGTTGCGCTATTTCTTCTCTAGGCCTGCGGAGGACGACCGTTACTGCCATTTTGGGTAGGGGCACGGTCCGCCCAAAGACATGGCGTCCTCCCGAGGCGGACTTTCCCGCCTGAGGCGGATTTCCAACAGGATTTGCAACGTGCCGTGCCCGTAGGGAGTTATGGACTATAAACTATAGACTTTAGACTTTGGACTGTGGGTTTTTTTAGTCCATAGTCTATCGTCTATGGTCTTTTCAGTCCATGGTGGAGAAGGGAACTGCATAGATGGAGACAAGTAAGAGATTGAATGCCCTGCTTATTGCGGTGGTGGTAGTGGGCTGGGGTGCTATAGTGGCCAACATTTATCTGAATTTCTTTGAGAAGTCGGTCCAACCCAACACCACCAGCTTAGACCTGGTTAGCGGTCAGACACAACACGCACATAGATAGGCATAAAGAACCCATTCTCCCTGGGGATAGAGCCCCAGGCCTATATCCTCAGCGAGATGTCTGAATCCGGAATCCCAGTTCCCCAGTTTCTCAGATAAGCAGTCACCCCCTCCTTATCCCCGCCATCTGACGTCTTGCGAAGTGTTATTGGGCGAAGATGTATAAGTAGACGTTTATGCCGATTGCTGCTGCTCCGAAGGCGGCAAGAATTGGTATCATAACCCTCATAGCTTTGGTCATGCTAGCTCCTTTCAATGGAATGGAACTTGTTAGTGTCTTAACGCCACCCTATTGAAAATCCTGGAAGTCCGCCTCAGGAGGGCGCCTCAGGCGGAAACCAAGAACCCCTGCACCAACTCTGGACATATTCCAATTGTGCGAGAAATATATCATAACCCTCAGTCAATTACAACACCAAAAAACTCCAGTATAGTGCCCTTGGAGGCCTCAAGCTCTCCCAGGGAGCTTTGATAATCCGTAATAGCCTTGATCTCAAGTACCTCTGCCTTGGTGAGTTCTTCCTGGGCCCTGAGTACCTCCAGGCTGGTGGACCTTCCCACGGCGAATTTCCGCTCCTCCGCCTCCAGTCTCTTTTCGGCCAGTACTCTGGTCTTCTTTGTGGCCTCTACCAGTTCTATGTTAGTATGGACCTGTCTGACGGCGGCCCTTACCTGGACTAATATGTCTTGTTCTGTCTTTCTGAGGGCCAATTCTGCCTGACGCCTTGAGAACTTGGCCTTGGCGTAATTGGCCCTCTCTGCCCTGAGGCCAATTGGCACCTCAAGGGTGAGTTTGGCGTACTCGCCCTGGAACTGATATGACCAGGTAGAATCCTGTGCATCACGCCAATTACTGCCAAGGCCGTTGTAGTCTACCCCACCCTCCAGGTCAAGCTTGGGCAGGAGTTCATTCTTTTTCTGTTTTTCGGTAATCCCTGCATTTTCCAGTGCAAGGCGGTTCTCAAACAACTCTGGCCTGCGTTCCTGGGCCACCTGCAAGGAGTTTTCCAGGCTTATCTTCTTGGGAAGGAATTGGGGTGTGTCCAGAGGGGCGATGGTAATATCCATCAGTACAGGGTCGGCCTCCAGGCTGAGGAGGTTCATGAGTTGTTTGAGGTTGTCCTCTCTATTCCTTACCGCGTTTTCTGCCACTATAATGGCCTCTCGTCGGGCGGATACTTCTTCCTCTGCGGCCACTATCTCAATGGGGGCCAGTAGTCCTGCCTCTACCTGGAGCTTGTTTCGGCGGAGGAATTCCTCCGCCCTCTGGAGAGACTTGTGGGCCGCCTTAAGGTCTTCAATGGCCTTCACCAGGTTCCAGTAGGCCTTCTGGGTGGAGTTGGCCACGTCGCCGAGGGTGCGCCTGAAGGCGTAGATGGATTTCATCTTATCGTTCCTGGCTATGTATATGGGGCTCATTTTGTAGAAGAACCCGCGACCTTTCAGGAGGGGCTGGGTGAGTTTGGCCTCAAAGAAGGTATTCCAGGAGGGGTTAATAGGGATGGTGCTTTTACTTACAGGTTTTCGCCTATTCCGGAGGTTATTGTACTGGATGCTGATGGTGGCCCCGGTGGGGATGAGGGAGGTTAAGGTGGCGTCCATTAGCTTTCTGTGTTCGGTGTACTCTCCCGGGGCAGAGCCAGTGATAAAGATAGAATTCAGAGGGGTTTCGTCCTTACGTATCTCCCCCGTACTCTTGAATACCGGGTCAAACCTGGCCCTGGCGATTGATATGTCTTTATCTTCTATCCTCGGGTTGAGCCTGGCAATTTCCACGTCCAGGTTGTTCTTAAAGGCCATTTCTATGCAGTCCGTAAGGGACAGCCTCAAGAAGCCCATCTGGGAGTGGAACTCTACGCCCCCTGCATGGAGAGTAAGGGGGATTAGAACGGTCAGGCAGAAAACAGTGAGC
>DATETB010000262.1:0-2813 GCA_035283825.1 Candidatus Brocadiales bacterium
GGGACGTCCACCTTCTGCTGTGAGCCTAATCTCATTATGACACCCTTACCATACTGTTTCTCTATTAGAGAGATGGCCCTCTCCAGGGCCTGACTCTTCTTTTCTTTCTCTTTTTCTTTCTCTACGCTAGCAGTAGTCTCCTGTTTTGCCATCCTGTTACTCTCCCTCTTTGGTATTTAGTGGAAATTCTTCAAGCCTCGTATATACGGGACCCTGCGGGGTAAGCTGGCTGTGCATGAGTAGCACCCTTGATACCAGCTCCTCTCCAAAGGGTTCTTCTCTGTATTCCTCCATAAGCCGCACAAGTCTTTCAACGTTATGGGGCGATTTCACCCGTCCCAACGTGAGATGGGCCTCATAATGCCTATCCTCTTTCTCTATACCCAGGGTCTGGAAGCCCTCCTCCAGCCTTGAATTCATGGTAGTGAGACAACCCATCCTATCTTCTGCCGTGATGAAGACCACCATGGGCCTCTGGAACTTGGGGAACCCACCTATCCCCTTAAACCGCAAGGAAAAGGGCTTAATGCCTTGGACTGACTTGTTGATTATATCCTTAACCTGGGGGAGGTGTTTTTCCTCCACGTATCCCAGGAATTTCAAGGTGATGTGTATATTCCCTACGTCCACCCACTTGATGCCCCCACCAGCCGCTTTGAGTCTTTCCTGACACTCCCTGAACCTCTTTTTTATAATATCGCCTATCTCTATAGCCACAAAGAGCCTAAGCTTAGCCATTTAAAACCAAAGTATACAAAGATTGGAGGATTTGTGCAATGGCAAATACTGGCCAGAGCCAGGGATTAGGGACCAGGGGCTAGGGATTAAGGAAAAAGTATAACGCAGGCTAAAGCCTGCGGCTACTAACCCCTGACCCCTGGTCCCTAACCCCTAGTTCATCGGCCTACTGTCTTGACTTTGGGTGTAGATTAAGGTAATACTAGTTAAGCATTATCTTATACGCCTGCCATCTGAGACTGCCGTAATAACTGAGATGGGGCGGAGCTTCACGTTTATAACCCTGGTATACTACACGCCAAGTTATGGGCGTACAGGAACATAAGAAAGGGACCAAAAGCGTGCTATACAAGGCTAAGGTCAGATACGGTTTGATGCGGCACATAGAGGACTTTTTCACTGAGGCCCAGGAGCTAAAATTTAAGGATAGGGTAGTAATTGAGTCCGAGAGGGGGACGGAAGCAGGAGAGATAGTTAGTAAGCTAGAAGGACCTTGTGGATGTGGCGGGACCTGTCCCAAGATACTACGCAAGTTCACGCCAGAAGACCACAAGAGTCTCAGAGAGATTGAAGAGAAAAAGATCAATGAGGCACTTACCTTCTGCAAGGAAAAGATACACGAAAAAAGCCTCCCCATGAAGCTCACTACTGTGGAGCACCTCCTGGACGGGAAAAAGATAATCTTCTACTTTGTGGCCCAAGAGAGGGTAGACTTCCGTGAACTCGTAAGGGAATTGGCCAAGCAATACCACACCAGGATTGAGATGCGACAGATAGGCGTAAGGGATGAGGCCAGGTTCCTGGCCCAGTACCAGCACTGCGGGAGGGAACTCTGCTGCAGGAGCTTCCTGAAGAGGCTGGAGCCCGTTACCATGAAGATGGCCAAGAACCAGAGGGCTACCCTGGACCCCTCCAAGATATCGGGCAGGTGCGGCAGACTCATGTGCTGTCTCCGCTACGAAAACGACGTATACGAGGAGTTCAAGGGCTACCTGCCAAGAAAAAACTCTATTGTCCACACCTCCAAGGGGACGGGCAAGGTCATTGATTTTGAGATACTGAGACAGAAGGTCACTATCCATACAGAAGACAACCGCACCCTTGTGGTGGATAGTAAAGACATCCGTAGACCGGAGGAAGTTTCTCAGCCCCTTGAGTAAATTCTATCTCACTACACCCATTTATTACGTAAACGACGTACCTCACATAGGACATTCCTACACTACCGTAGCGGCCGATGCCCTGGCGCGGTACCATAGGCTTAAAGGGGAGGACGTATTCTTCTTGACCGGCACCGATGAACATGGGCAAAAGATCCTCAGGGCCGCCCAGGACCGCGAAGAACCCCCGGAAACCCTGGTAGACCGGGTTGTGGAAAGGTTCCAAAAGGCCTGGCAACGTCTCAACATCTCCAACGACGATTTTATAAGGACTACCCAACCCCGCCACATTAAGAGTGTACAGCTTATATTCCAGAAACTCTACGAAAAGGGGGACATATATCTAGGGGACTACGAGGGATGGTACTGCGTACCCTGCGAGAGCTACTGGATAGAGAGCGAACTGGTAGCCAATGACTGCCCAGAGTGCCATCGCCCGGTGGAACGGCTCAGGGAGAAAAACTATTTCTTCAGGCTCTCTAAATACAAGGACAGGGTGCTAAAACACGTAGAGGTCCACCCTGATTTCATCCAGCCCGAATCCAGGAAGAACGAGCTTTGCAGCCGTCTGAGGGCAGGCGTGGAAGATATAAGCATCAGCCGTCAGGGTCTACCCTGGGGCATCCCGGTGCCCCCTGTGTCAACGGAACAGGGGCAGACCATCTACGTCTGGATAGATGCCTTGTTCAATTATATTACCGCCCTAGGCTACGATGACGAGACGGGGAGATTCCAGCACTACTGGCCCTGTGACGTACACCTCATAGGTAAAGAAATCCTGTGGTTCCATGGGGCAATATGGCCAGCCCTCCTTATGGCCCTTGAACTACCACCCCCACGGAGGATATTTGCCCACGGGTGGTGGACCATTGAAGGCCGGAAGATATCCAAATCCCTCGGAAACGTCATAGACCC
>DATETB010000263.1:0-3691 GCA_035283825.1 Candidatus Brocadiales bacterium
AATGGCCACAAAGACCTTCCCGTCCATATCAAAGCGGATGTCCACAGAGTCCCTGGTCGTCCCGGGTATCTCGCTCACTATCATCCTCTCCTCCCCGGCCAGGGTGTTTATCAGGGTAGATTTCCCCACGTTCCGCCGTCCTACCACCGCCAGCCTCATGTAGGGGCAGGGTAACCCTGCCCCTACTTCTGCCCTTGGCAGCAGGGCCGTAATCTCCTCCAGGAGCTGGGTCCGGCCTTCTCCCTGGAGGGCAGACACCGAAAGGGCCTCCCCAAAACCCAGTCTTTGAAACTCCCCCTTCTGGGGTTCAAGGGAAGGGCTGTCCACCTTATTGGCCACCAGGAGGACGGGTTTATGTACGTGACGGAGCCTCTCCGCCACGAAGTTATCAAGGGGCGTAATCCCCTCACGGACGTCCACCACGAAGACTATCACGGCCGCCTTTTCAATGGCCAGCCCTATCTGGTGCTCCACCTGATGCCGTATCTCCTCCACGTCCGTTATGCCCATCCCACCCGTATCCACCAGCTCCAGGCACTTACCGCCGTGTTTAATCTCTGCAGACACCCTGTCCCTTGTGACGCCGCTGGTGGGGTCCACGACGGATATCCGCCTGCCCGCCAGGCAATTAAAGAGGCTAGACTTCCCCACGTTGGGCCTGCCTACGATGGCTGCCTCCGGGAGGGTTTGCCCCAGCGAAACTTCACCGGGTGTGGTATGCAGTCCTGTCTCCTTTTCTACCATGCCAGATTCCTCACCGCTATTATACTGGGAGATTCGGAGAAGGTTACAGGTTTTCTTCCAGCTTGAACAAAAAGACACAATGTGATACTTTAGCCCCCGGAGAGGGAGAGACATTAAAATGACACGTATCTTGCCTGGAGTGGCCTCGTCTCGCACGAAATGGATTGTCCTATCGCTGGCAGTATTCAGCCTCCTTATCCTGGCATCGGATTTTTCATGGACGTCCCTGGCGGCAGAAGAGACGGGGGCCTTAAAAGAGAAGGCCAAATTCACCAACATCATGGAAAAGTATGGCCTACCGCTGGCCATACTATTCTCCTTCTGGTGGGGACTACTTGCCAACATAGGCTCGGCCTGCATCTATCCCATGGTGCCTATTACCATAAGCTACTTTGCCAGTCAGGCAGAGACCCATGGGAGGGGCTACACGATACTCCTGGCCTGGATGTACATCCTGGGGATAGCGACCCTCTACGCCCCCTTAGGGGTACTTTCTGCCCTGGCAGGGAAGGACGTGGGCACCCTGCTGGGGAATCCCTTCTTCATCGGGCCTTTTGTGGCCTTCCTTGTGGCCATGGCCCTCAGTATGTTCGGGCTGTATGAGATAAAGCTACCTGTCTTTCTTATGGACCGCTTCCACACAGGGGGGAAGAAGACGGGGATTGTTGGCACCTTTTTTATGGGCATAATCCTGGGCTTCGTGGCGGCGCCTTGTGTGGGTCCTTTTGCCGGTTCCATCCTGGCCTTCGTGGCCACCACAGGCAACGTCTTCGTGGGCCTGGCCAGCCTGTTCTTTTTCTCCCTGGGGCTTGGGGTCCCTTATCTGGTGCTGGCCATCTCGGCCAAGAGCATTGCCGGCATGCCCAAGGCTGGTGCGTGGATAAACCGCATCAAACAGTTTTCTGGGCTTGTACTCCTGCTGGTGGCCGTTTACTTCCTGAGCTTCGTTATCCCCAGAAATATTTCCCTCTTGCTAGTAGGGATACTCGTAGTCTCTATAGGCGTATTTCTGAGTACGCTGTCCTGGAGGGAGACCTCTACTCTGGCCCTCTCTGGAAGAGTCATTGGAATACTGATAGCAATTTTTGGTATAATCCTCCCCCTGTGGGGGCTGGGAGGACTCACGGGGTTGCACGGGAAATTGTCCACGTCCCAGCCTCCCGGTGTGAGGGCAGAGATTAAATGGGTAACCTCCCTTGAGGGGGGTATGGAACTGGCAAGGGAGCAGGGCAGGCCGGTGTTTATAGACTTTTTTGCGGATTGGTGCCTCCCCTGCAAGGAGATGGAGGCTACTACCTGGAGGGATGAACGGGTCATAAAGGAATCGGAAAGGTTCGTCGCCATTAAAATGGACTCCTCCAAAGATGACAGTCCAGGCTCAAGGCTTAAGATAGAAAGATTCAATTCTTTTTATATACCCTATGTGGCCTTCTACGACTCTAAAGGGAACTATCTTGAGGGTAGGTCCATAGAAGGCTACGCAGACGCCGATACAATGCTTAAAGTAATGCAGACAATCCATTAATGTAGGGGCGTATCGCGATACGCCCCTACACACAAGGAGGAAAAGAATGGCAGAGATACTAGGGGTTAACGATACCAGCTTCAAGGCGGAGGTACTGGAGTCTCCCTCGCCGGTGCTTGTAGATTTCTGGGCCACCTGGTGCGCCCCCTGCAAGCAGATGTCCGGGATACTTGATGGCCTGGTGGAGATATATAAGGGCAAGGTAAAGATGGTCAAGCTCAACGTGGACGAGGGGACCAAGGTCGCCGCCCAGTACGGCATAACGGCCATCCCCACCCTGATATTCTTTAAGGGAGGCAAGGAGGCCGGGCGGATGGTAGGTGTCGTCTCCAGGCAGAAGCTGGAGGAGAAACTCAAAGGGCTGGCAAGCTAAGGCAACTAAAAAGTTCAAATTACAAAGTTCAAATGCCACATCAACATAAAAACACTATTGCTACAGCGAGAATTTTCTTTGTCATTTGGATTTTGACATTTGGATTTCTTGCTACAGAGGCCCAGGCGGTGTGGAAGGAGCTGACCCCCAAGCAATTCCTGGAGGCCACGGAATACGGCCAGAAAGAAAAAGACAAGGCCATGGTGGACTTTGCCAGGGAATGGACGGTGAACCTCGGGGAGCAGGTAGGTTGGGCCACGCTTTACACCCCGTTCCACAGCCTGGCCTACAAGGCCCGTAAGGCGGCCGTGGAGCACCGCGAATTAACGGAAAAGGAGGTTAAGAAGGCGTTAGGGGATGGTGGGACGCTGACCTTTTCTGCCACTATCCTGTCCGATGCCCTTTACTACACACGCCAACGGCCCGCCACACTCCGCCAGGGGGAAACGGTTGTAACCTCTTCCTATGAGTTCCTCCCTGACGTCTGTGAGAACAGCAACTTCTTCCCAGAGTCCCCGGCCTACATGGCCTCTTGTGTGTATAAGTTCCCCCTCAAGGACCTCTCTCTGGAAGCCCCCGTGACCCTGGTAGTGATAAAACCCACCGGGGAAGAACTCCTCTTTAATTTTGACCTCTCCAAGATGCGGTGAACGGCTATCAGCAATCAGCCCTCCCCTCTATCAAGAGGGGTCGGGGGTGTATCTGGCCGCTGATTACGGGCTACTGCTTCCCCGCAGGCTAAAGCCTGCGGCTACCACTGTCTACTCCGTACTTCCTACTGCGTACTCCCTACTTTCTTGGCCTCCCTCTCCTTCTTCACCGCCTCTATGCACTCCTTGACGAATTGGTCCACGTTCGTATTGTGCATCATGCAGGCAAAGGCCAGGTCCTCCGTACCAAAGGCAGGGCAGGTAAAACAACCCGCCCCGAAATGCTTCGTAAAAACGGTCTTGGCCGCAGGGTATCTGTCCGTAACCTCCGAGGTCTTCATTTTCTTATTAATCACAATCTCCCCCGTGTCGGCCGCGGCGTGTCCGCATGAGGCGGAT
>DATETB010000264.1:0-2238 GCA_035283825.1 Candidatus Brocadiales bacterium
AAAGGTGGTCTTTGCCGATATTAACCCCAAGACCTATAACCTGGATACGGAAAAGGTCAAGAAGGCCATAACCTCCAGGACCAAGGCCATCATACCAGTGCACCTGTACGGCCAACCTGCCGACATGGACGCCTTCAGGGAGTTTGCCATGACCTACGGGCTGAGGTTAATTGAGGACGCCGCCCAGGCCCACGGTGCCGAATACAAGGGAGTGCGGGTAGGGAACCTGGGCGAGGCTGCCTGTTTTAGTTTCTACCCCTCCAAGAACCTGGGGGCCTACGGGGATGGGGGGGCAGTGGTTACTAACGACCCGCTCATAGCGGAGAGGGTCCGTATGCTAAGAGACCATGGCAGGAAGGAAAAATACATCCATGAGATTGAAGGATATAACAGCCGATTGGACGCCATCCAGGCAGTCATCCTGTCCATTAAACTGAAATACCTGGAAGGCTGGAACGAAAAGAGGAGGGAGAGGGCAAGGCAATACGACGCACTCCTATCCCCCGTACAAGGGGTAACCATACCCAGGGTACTCCACGGGGTAAGGCACGTGTATCATATCTACGCCATAAAGGTAGAAAACAGGGATGGGTTGAAAAAGAAACTGAAGGAGATGGGTATCCAGACTGGTATCCACTATCCCCTCCCACTCCACCTCCAGCCGGCCTATGCCCATTTGGGCCTTCCTAAGGGTACTTTCCCCATGGCGGAGGAGGCCACGTCAAAGGTACTCAGCCTCCCCCTTTACCCTGAGATGCGGGCGGAACAAGTAGAGGCTGTGGCGGAGGCCATTAAAGTTCATATCAGTTAGGTTAGTGAAGCATGAAGTGGTACCTCTGAAAAAGGTTGTGTTGACCTTTAGTCTTTCCCTCTCCGCATGAGGTCCGCCTCAGGCGGATTACCTATAAGCAATACGTGCGTCAGTTAGGTTCTGATAGTGGACGTCTCCCGTAAAAACCTATCCGTAGTGTTCCCTGTACATAACGAGGCGGATAGCCTTGGAGAACTCCTCTCTCGTCTCCTGCCAGTCCTCAAGGGCTTGAAGCAGTCTTACGAGGTAATCTTTGTGGACGACGCCAGTACGGACAGGAGTTGGGAGGTAATGAAAGGACTGCGTACCAATAACCCACACGTAAGGCTGATTCGTTTCAAAAAGAACTGTGGGGAGTCGGCAGCCCTGGAGGCTGGCTTTAAGGCCGCCAGGGGAGACATGGTAGTGGCCATGGATGCCGACCTCCAGAGTGACCCGAAGGATATACCCGGCCTCCTGGGAAAGCTGAAAGAATACGACGTGGCCTGGGGATTGAGGGCCGAAAGAAAGGATGCGTGGCTGAGGAGTCTTGTGTCCTGGGGCGGTAATACCCTCAGGCAGATAATTATGGGGGATAATGCCAAAGATGCAGGTTCGCCCCTCAGGGCTATGCGCCGCGAGGTGGTACAGAAGGTCAAACTATTCAAAGGTCTCCACCGCTTCTACCCCACCCTTTGCCGGATGGAGGGTTTTAAGGTGATAGAGATACCCATCTCCCACTTCCCCAGGAAGTTCGGTGAGTCCAAATACAATATCAGAAACCGCCTCTTCAAATTCCTGGTGGACCTCCTGGCCGTAAAGTGGATGCAGAACAGACGCATAGATTACGAGGTTGTAGAGGAACTGGATGAGAGATAGTCAATGGGTACTGCTGTTATCCGCCCTATGCCTTGTCCTTTATCTACCTGCATTGGGGAACAGGGACCTCTGGGGCACCGTAGAGACGGAATATGCCCAGGTGGCCAGGGAGGCCCTTCACTCCACCTCGTGGGGGTGGTTAGTACCCCACTTCAATGGCGGCCTCTACAATGAAAAGCCCCCCCTGTACTTTTGGCTCATAGCCCTGGCCAGTCTGCCCGTCGGAGACGTTACGGAATTTACCGCCCGCCTCCCTTCAGCCCTTGCCGCACTGGGCACGGTAATCGTAGTGTACTTCCTGGGCAAGGCCCTGCTGAACGAACGGGCGGGCCTTATGGCCTCCCTGATACTCCTGAGCTCCCCTGGGTTCTTCAGGTCCGCCTGCATGGTAAGGATAGACATGCCCGTGGCCTTCTTTTTTACCCTGAGCCTGGCCAGCTTCTATATGGGTCTCGCCACCTCCAGGTGGCAGGGCCACTCCCGTCAAAAGAGGTGGCTATTTCTATTGGGCTGGTTTTCTGCCGCCCTCTCCTGCCTGGTAAAAGGGCCCGTCTATCCACTTATTATTG
>DATETB010000265.1:0-2701 GCA_035283825.1 Candidatus Brocadiales bacterium
CCTCCAGGATTTCAGTGATGTCGGCCTCTACCACCTCCGGGCTGGCCCCCCTCAGGGCTGTATATACCCCCACGTAGGGATAGTCCACGTTGGGGAACTCATCCACCCCGAGTCGCAGGTAGCCTATGACCCCGAAGATGACTAGCCCCACCATCATCATGGTGGTAAAGATGGGTCTTCTTATGGAGACTTCAGAGAGGAACATTTATATTAATTAGCTACTTTTAAACTCTTAAACTTTTAAGCCTTTGAACATTATTAGTTACCCTCCCCCGCCACCTTCAAGGCCCTGGATTCTACCCTGTCCCCGTCCACCAGCACGTGCTGTCCCCTGATCACTACCGGGGTGCCCTCCACAATTCCATTAATTACTTCTACCATACCCTCCTTCAGTTTTATCCCGGGGGTCAGGCTCACCTTTTTGGCGCGCCCTGCTTCAACTATGAAACAGTAACTGAGGCCCTCCTCCTCAAGGAGGGCCTCCTGGGGGATGACAATGGCATCGGGGTTTTTGGAGAGGACTAGCCTGGAGGTGGCAAAGAACCCGGCTTTTAACCTGCCGTCTGTATTCTTTATACGGGCCTGGCACTGGAAACGGCGTGTCTCTGTCTTAATCTTTGGGTTCACAAAGTAAATCTCACCCAGAAATTCCTCCTTTGGGTAGGCCTCTACTGTAATGTTTAAGGTCTTACCTGGCTCTACCAGGGGCGTATATTTTTCCGGGACGTAGAATTCCACACGGATAGGGTCTATCTTCACGATATTGAATAGTTTGTCCCCCTCCTTGACGTACTCTCCTTCTTCTACGTACTTTGCGCCTATGAGGCCGGAGAACGGGGCAAATATCTGTGTATCTTTGAGGTCTTTTTCTGCCAGGGAGAGGACGGCCTGGGCCGTTTCAAGACTGGCCCTGGACAGGTTGGCATTGGCCAGGGCGTCGTCGTATTCCTGCGAGGGAATTACCCCCTCGTCGTGGAGTTGGGCCTTCCTTTTCAGTGTCTTTTCGGCCAGTTCTAAATCGGCCTCGGACCGCCTTACCTCCGCCCTATTTTCTTCCACCTTTAATCTGTACCTTTCATCATGCAGGACTACCAGGGGTTGGCCTTCCCCCGCCTGATCCCCCTCCTTAAAGAGGACTTTCTTCACCGGGCCATCCACCTCGGTGCTCACGTCCGCATCCGCCTCTGCCACAAGGGTACCAGTAATCTCTGCCACATATACCACCTCTTGTTTGATTGCAGGGGCTACCTGGACGGGCTTGACCCGCTCCCCCTTATCTGTCCGATATTCCCCCATAACCTCAGGGGAGAGGCAACAGCACAGGAAGGTGAGGAATAGGAAAGGCCAGATTCTCATGGTTATTTGGACCGCAGGGAAGAGACCATCTTGTCTATGATGTCCATAAAGGCATTCTTTTCTTGCGGGGTCAGGGGCCTTAAGAGGACCTCTACCCATTTCTTTGTCCTCTTCCACTCATCCAGGAGGACTCTCTTGCCGTCGGGTGAGAGTGACACTATCCACTGTCTCTTGTCCTGGGGGCTTACCTCCCTGTGTACCAGGGAGATGGGGCGGCGGTTTTCTATGAAGTTCTCTAAAGAAGACAGGAGACGGGACATCTGGAAGGTATTAATGTGGAGGAAGGACTTAATCTCTTTCAGGGGCAATTTCCCCCTCTGGTTGAGGAGGGTCAGCAGGGCCTCCTGGCCTGGCGTGAGAAGTGGGGTCTCCGGATGTCTCCCCAGCTCAAAGGTCAGGAGGTTTATGCCCTCTACGAAATCCTCCAGGTGGATATTTTTGCGTCTCTCTTTCATTTCCTCTGCCACACAAAAAGGGCAAATTTTGATTCTATGTTATCAAATATTTGCATTATTGTCAAATATTTGATAGACGCAAACTTTAGGGGCTGGGGGGCAGAGATTAGAGACCTCTGAAAAACCCTACCTACATGTCATTCTGAGGGAGCGAAGTCCGTAGGGGCACGGCATGCCGTGCCCCTACCTAAAAGACCAGATTCTTCCCCTTCACTTAGTTCAGGGTCAGAATGACAAGTAGTGCTGTGTAGACTTTTGTGGAGTTCTCAGATTAGTAAGAAAAAGGAATTCAGAGTTCAGTCAGTCAGGATTCAGAAGTTGAAAGTAAGTATTCTGTTATTGGAAATTAGAAATTGGAAATTTTAAAATTTCTAATTTACAATTTGCAATTTACAATTCTTTTCCCCCCTCCCCCCTAGTCAGATTGGTATACCCTTGACCTCTCAAAGGCAGCTGGGCCGCTCCCCTTAGCCAGTACCCAGCCCACTATTACTAGGGCGGTCTTTTTTATACCCTCTTTCCCGGCCTTTTGGGCAAGCTCTGAGAGGGGTGCGCGTATTATCTTTTCTTCTTTCCAGGTAGATTTGTAGATGACTGCGGCGGGACAATCCGCACCGTAGAAGGGGAGGAGTTCTTCCACGGCCTTTTTTAATTGCCGTGCACTGAGGAAGAGACACAGGGTAGCCCTGGCCTGGGCCAGGGTCTTGAGGGATTCCTTTTCGGGGACGGGGGTCTTCTCCCCCAAACGGGTGAGTATCACGGTCTGGGATACCCCAGGGAGGGTGAGCTCCTGTTTGAGGCTGGCCGCCGCCGCCAGGAAGGAACTGACCCCAGGCACTACTGCATAGTCAATGTCCAGGGACTCAAGGGCCTTCATCTGTTCCTGGATA
>DATETB010000266.1:0-3841 GCA_035283825.1 Candidatus Brocadiales bacterium
ACCTATCAAGATTACGGCAATAGAGATAGACAGGCAGTGGCTAAAGACAACACCCTCGTGGAGTTGTAATACATACTGCTGGGAGTAGTAGGCCAGTATAACCAGACCACTGGCCACTAGCGGGGAGACTAACTGACTCACGTAAGGTTCCACCTCCTTCTTTATGGTCAGGGTCTCAATGATCCTGAGAAACACATAAGGAATGACAACCACCTTTACTATTACGATGAGATAGACCATCCATATCAGGTGATTGGCATGTGGGGTGTAAGAGGCAAAGAATGCTATGGCCGCCAGGAGGAGCGACTGAAAGGCATAGACATAGACCAGGGTTACTAAACGACTGCACAGGGACATGAGCATCACTGCCCCCAGCATACAGACAGCAAGTTTATCTATTATGTAAGCCTCTTTTATCAGACCTTCCAAGGAACTTCACCTCACAAAAATAATAGACAATAAGGCCAAAAAGGAACCACACAAAGACAAAAGGAGGAGATTGGGTATCCTGAACAACCTTAGTTTAGCATTCAGGGTCTCCACCCAGGCTATGATATAACCCAAAACCATCAGTTTTAAGAAGAACACGCCTAAGGGATATAGGGGGACGGCCTCTCCCCTGGAAACTGGTACTGGCAAAAAAAGGTTGACCAGGAGGGCAAGGAATATGAACTGCTTCAGGGCCTTACTCCACTCAATAAGCGCCAGGTACCTGCCGGAATATTCAAGTATCATGGCCTCGTGTATCATGGTCAGTTCCAGGTGGGTAGCAGGGTTATCCACCGGAATCCTGCCTGTCTCAGCAATGAGCACCACGAAGAAGCTTGTACCCAGGAGAATATTGAAGAGAGAAAGGTATCCGACACCGTCTTTGGATACCCTCAAGACCATCTCACTGAGGTTCAGGCTGCCCACTTGTATCCCTACGGTAAAGAGGGCCATAAAGAGGGCTGGCTCCACAAAAGAGGATATGGTCATCTCCCTGCTGCTGCCCATACCTCCAAAGGCACTGCCAGTGTCCAGGGCGGCAATAGCCTGGAGGAACCTGGCCATGCCAAGTAAATAGACCACCAGGATACAATCCCCCGCATAGGTCATAGGCGTCAGTGGGCCGTAGAGGGGCACAAAGAGGGCCGCCGTCAGTGTAAACACGAAGACCCCATAGGGAGCAAATCGGAAGACCCAGGAGGCGTGTTCTGAAAGGACACTGTCTTTTCTGAACAGTTTCCAAATGTCATAGTATGGCTGTAAGACGCTGGGCCCCCGTTTTCCCTGGAGCCGGGCCTTCATCTTTTTTATGAAACCCTGCAACAGGAGCGCGCCCAGTAGCAGACAGACCAGGTGTATAGAATAGCCGAGGGATACCATTGCTATTTGATCCACAACATGAGCACGATAAGGGTAATAAAGATATAAAGGAGATACAGATGGATACTCCCTGCCTGGAGGATTTGCATCTTATTGGAAATGGCCATAACCACCTGTACTAGAGGTTCATAGAAATATCGCTCAAAGATATGCCCTACCGATTCACTGCGCCTCCTTATCCTGATAAAGTGGGGTTGTAGGGAGGACGGGGAGGCTATCTTCTCCATGTCCTCGGTAGTCCTGTAAAGGTCCCTAAATATTATCATAAAGGGCTTGGAGAATGCCGTGGCAGTGTACTCCATCTTTGGGAGCAGGGCAGGGATTCCACATCCCCAAGTCTCGCCCAGCACAGTCTTTTTGTAAGGGATGCCCAGGATAAGCAGGAGACCACCCATTAAGGTTAGGAGTAAAAGGAATACCCCCTGCGGGGAGAAGCTGGAGAGATTTAGCTTAAGAGGGGCAAGGGTAAACAAATCAGAACTAACTCCATTAATTCCAACGTACGCCTCAGTGTGGATAAGGGTGGAGGCTACATTTCCTATAGGACCTAATATGTACTGTGGCAGTACTCCCAGCAAAAGGCATAGTACCGCCAGTATACCCATGCCGAGACGCATTGACAGCGGTGACTCTACGGCATGCTGAGCATGCTCGCTTCGTGGCATGGCCAGGAAGGTTATTCCGAATGCCTTTACAAAGCAACTGGCGGCCAGGGCACTGGAGAACCCCAGGATTACCGCCACTACGGGTAGAAAAATCTTCATGCTCTCCTCCCGAAGCCCAAACCCCATGAGGAGACCCTGGAAGGTAAGCCACTCACTGACAAAACCATTAAAGGGAGGTAGACCAGAGATGGACACTGCCCCCACTAGAAAAAAGAGGGCCGTCCAGGGCATCTTCTTGATAAGTCCACCCAGTTCCTCTATATTCTTGATGTGGGTGCCAAGGACCACAGAGCCAGCACCCAAAAACAGGAGGCCTTTAAAAATGGAGTGGTTGAGGGTATGGAAGAGCCCTGCCACCAGGGCCACCCTCGCCGGCCCACTCTCGCCCATGGAGGAAAAGACCATGGAAGCCCCTACGCCCATGAGGATAATTCCAATGTTTTCCACACTATGATAGGCCAAGAGCCTTTTAAGGTCATGTTCCACCAGGGCATAAAGTACCCCTAGTACCGCCGAGGCGGAGGCAATGACAAGAACCGCTACACCCCACCGCAGACTACCTCCTCCCAGGATGTCTATAACCATCCTCACTAGTCCATATATCGCCACCTTTATCATAACCCCCGACATGAGGGCAGAAGCACTGCTGGGGGCGGCAGGGTGGGCCTTGGGTAACCATATATGGAGCGGTACTATCCCCGCCTTCACCCCAAAGCCCAGGAGGAACAAGACAAATAGGAGGTCCTTCGGTCCCGGAATATATATGCTGTAATTCCCCCACGGTGTCACCAGGAGGAACAAGACAGATAGGAGGTCCTTCGGTCCTCCAGAAAGATTGGTCACCGATGCCCTCAAGACCGTAAAGTCAAAAGACCCATGCCATTTATAAAGAAACAGGAAGGCGGCCACGATAAAGGCCGTACCTGCGTGGGCCATAACGATATAGATGAGCCCGGCCCTCACAGACTCCACTTTTTCGTACTCGTAAACCACAAGGAAATAGGAGGCAAGGGTCATCATCTCCCAGAAGATGAGAAAGACCAGGGCATTATCCGCACTTACTACCCCAATCATGGAGAGGATGAAGAGATTCATACACAGACCCAGGACGCCCACGTTCTTTTTATAGAACTCTTTATTATAGCCAATAGAGTAAACGGAAGTGGCCAGGGCCAGGAGGGATATAATCAGTATAAAGAAGGCGGCCAGTCCGTCTAGGAAGAAGCTGAAGTTAATCCACGGGATAAGGTTGGGGGCCTTCAGGGAGAGCGTGGCGGTGCTACTCTTACCACCAGCACTTAATATACTAAATGATAAGAAGAGTCCGCATACCGCCGCAAGGATGGTAAAGGCGCTGGAGACATAGTTGCTACTCCTGGGGGAACCCCTTAAGACGCCTAATACAGGGCCAGAAAAGGCCCCAAAAAGGAGTAAGAGGTTAAGCAATATAAATAACTCTTTATTGTCCACAGTAGAAACAAAAGTACCCTACAAGAAATGTAAAGAAGTCTATCCCAAAGGAAACAACTAGAGAAGGTAAGCTGTTAAGAGGGGTTACTAGGCTCTTAAAACCTGCTTAGGTCCACCTATAAGGCGGACCCGGGATAGAACGCAAAGATGGGCCATTTATCCACCGCCCTTCTCTTTCTTTCAGCGGGGGTGGCCCTGTCACCTTCACGGCCTAACCTTAATCCATATAGGTTGACGCCTTCGTTTCAAAATTTGGCTTGTGCCCATTCATGTCGTTGAGGGTCAACGCCATATTTTCTAAAAAGGCATGGCAATATTAGCATATGAGAAAGGGGTTG